>JADLHR010000235.1 GCA_020848665.1 Anaerolineae bacterium | reverse complement strand
CCTTGCTCGCCCAGATAGGCTTCGATCACGTGCGGATCGTTGCGCACCTGCTCAGGCGTTCCCTCGGCGATCGTCGCGCCGAAGTCCAGCACTTTGATCCGTTCGCAAACATTCATCACCAGCCGCATCTGGTGCTCGATCAGCCAGATCGTCAGCGAGAAGCGGTCCCGAATCCAGCGGATGAAATCCATCAACGCGCCGATCTCCTGGGGGTTCATACCCGCCGCCGGCTCGTCGAGCAGCAGCAGCCTGGGCTTAGAAGCCAGCGCGCGCACGATCTCAACCCGCCGCTGCGCGCCGTACGGTAGATTCTTGACCGGCTCGTTGGCGTAGCGCTCAAGGCCGAACAGGCGCAGCAACTCCAGCGAGTCTTCGGTGATGTCGCGCTCGCGCCGCCAATAACGCGGCAGACCAAGAAAAGCGTCCAGCAGCGAGTAGTCGAGGTGGGCGTGGTGGGCGACGCGCACATTGTCGAGCGTGCTCATCATGTTCCACAGGCGGATGGTCTGAAAGGTGCGGCTGATCCCAACGGCGTTGATGGCATGAGGCGGCCTGCCGACGAGATTCTGCCCCTGGAAGATGATCTCGCCCTCGCTGGCGCGGTAGGCGCCGGTGACCAGATTGAAGATGGTCGTCTTCCCTGCGCCGTTGGGGCCGATCAGCCCGACCAGTTCACCCTCCTCAAGTGCGATATTGAAGCCATCTACCGCTTTCAGGGCGCCGAAGTAGTGAGACAGGTTGTTAATCTGCAGCAGCGTCATCCGGAGCCTCCTGGATCGCCATGGTAGACGGTTCGCCTGCTTCCTCTGGTTCCTCAGGGCGGATGCCGCCGAGGTTAAGCTTGATCTCGCGGAAGCCGAACAGGCCCTGCGGGCGATGCAGCATCAGAAAGATCAGCACCAGCGGAATGGCAACCCACTTAAGCACCGCCAGCGGGCGCAGCCCTTCGATCAGGATCGTGAACAGCACGGCAGCGATCACCGAGCCGCTGATGCTGCCCATACCACCGAGGTAGACCATCACCAGGACCTCGGTTGACTTGAGGATGCCGAACGTAGCGGGGTTGACATAGGCCAGCACGTGGGCGAACAAACCGCCTGCCACCCCCGCGATAAAGGACGAGACTATGAACGCCACCAGCTTGACCCGGCGGGTGTTGACGCCCATCAGCTCCGCGGCGATCTCGTCCTCGCGGATGGCGATGATGCCTTTGCCAAAGGTCGAGTTCACCAGGCTGTAGATCACCAGGATCGACAGCACCACCATGACGAATACCCAGCGTAGATCAGTCCACAGTGGGACACCGTTCAGCCCGCGCGGCCCGCCGACCGCCGGGATGTTGTTAATCACGCCGATGACGATGAAATTGAACGCCAGCGTCACGATCGCCAGGTAGTCACCACGCGTGCGAAAGGACGGAACGGCGACGATCAGCGCAGCAAGCCCGGCGGCCACACCGCCCGCTACCAGCGCAATCAGGAAGCCGTAAGGCAGGCCCAGGTCTGACGAGAGCGCCGGACCTCCGAAAACCGGCTCTTCCACAAACAGCCACATTGTCAGCACGGCGGAGACATACGCTCCAACAGCCATGAACCCGGCGTGCCCCACCGAGAACTCGCCCATATAGCCATTGACGAGATTGAGGCTGACAGTCAGCATGATGTTGACGCCGATATACATCAGCACCAGCTCACGATAGTCGTTCTCGCTGCTCCACACGTCAAGCGCCAGATAGAGCAGCACCAGTTGTATCACGATCGCCACCCAGAAGCTGAAGCGCTGCCGCACGCCCAGACTTGGCCTGCCCGGCAGCGCCGACAGCCACGACGGCGATCGCACCAGCAGCGTGTTCAGCGGGTCGCGCAGCAGCAGGACGATCACCAGGATGGGGATGATGAAGATCACCAGATCATAGGTGAGCACATCGATCAGCAGGCTGAAGAAACCCGGATCGCGCGGCCCCTGCGTGAACAGCGCGCTCCAGATATCCCGCGCAAGGTCGCCGATCGCGTCGAGCGAAGCGGCGAACGGGTGCGGGAAGTTGTCGGTCGGCGCCGGGAAGAACGGCGCCAGAATGCCGCTGAACTGCAGGTCGGAAAACGGCTCCAGGATTTCGGTCGCGCCGAATAGGCTGGGTGCCCGGCGAAACCCCACGAGGCGAGCGAAGAAACCTCCGTCGTGGCGCTCAAGCAGCATGGCAGCCCAGGCGCCGGCGAGATAGGCCATCGTCGGGGCGCTGCCGAAGTAGCGCCGAAACTGTCGCCCAAACCGGCGAAAAGGCTGGCGCCAGCGCGGCCCCTCGACAACCTGCGCCGGCGGCCCAGGCTCAACAGCGGACCCGGCGGCGAGAGTCTCCGCTTCGCGGCGGAGGGGGATCAGCGCCTGGACAATCAACACCAGTCCTGCGATCAGCGCGACGTAGAAACCGTTTTCGACAAAGCCGGTAGCGCCGCGATCGTTAGCCCGGCTCTCGTAGAAGAACGTCCCATAGTAGTAGCCGAGCGTCAGCGCGCCCAACAACAGGATCGTGATCGCCGCCTTGCGACGCGCCCGGCCAGCCAGCAGCTCCCACAAGGCAGTTGCGCCAGCTGCCAGCGCCGCCAGCGGCACGACCACAAGGAACATGTGGGTCGCGCGCGCGGCGAGATCGAGTTCTCCGTCGGTGTCGGACACGATGTCGTACCCGGTCACGGTCCCCGCGCCGTCCTCCAGTTGGTACCAGGGCAGCGCAAAGAAGGCGAACAGGATCGCGATCGCTGCCAGCAGCGAGAGCGCAGCGCCCGCCGGAAATCCGCGAGAATTGTGAGGAGTCATGGCCGGTTCCTACACCTTCTGGCGGCGGGCGACGCCGAAGAGGCCCGTCGGCCGGACGACCAGGATGATCAGCAGCAGCCCAAAGGCAATCGGGTCGCGCCAGGTAGAAGACACGCCGAAATCCTTGCCGTAGGCCACGACGAAAATCTCGATGAAGCCAAGCAGCAGCCCGCCTACCATCGCGCCGCGAATGTCGCCGATACCGCCGACAACCGCCGCGATAAACGCCTTCCAGCCGATGCGCATCCCCATGTACGGGTTCAGCACCGGGAAGGCGACGCCCCACAGGATCCCGCCAGCCGCCGCCAGCCCCGTGCCGAGCAGAAAAGTCAGCGAAATAATCTGGTTCTGCGAGACACCCATCAGCGGCACAGCAAACTTGTCGTAGGAGATGGCGCGCATCGCCATGCCCCACTTGGTGCGCTGGACAATGGTGTACAGCCCCAGAAACAACACAAGCGCCAGCGCGATCACCAGAATCTTGACGTTGGTCACGCTGACGCTGCCGAACGACAGGCCGAAGGGCGTGCTGTCGGTCACGACGAAGTCGTCCGGATACCTGCGCGGGTTGGCGCCGGTGAGCGCGAGCATGCCATTTTCGAGCAGCAGCCCCACGCCAAGCGCCGTGATCACCACCGACAGACGCGACGCCTGCCGCAGCGGCTTATAGGCGACGCGCTCGATCGTCACGCCCAACAGTCCGGCCAGAATCATCGCCAGAATCAGCGTCGGGACAAAGGGCAGGTCCAGCACCATAGAACCGGTGACGCCCAGAAACGCCCCGACCATGAAGATGTCGCCGTGCGCAAAATTAATCAACAGCAGCACGCCGTACACCATCGAATAGCCGAGCGCAATCAGGGCATAGAGGCTTCCAAGCTGAAGCGCATTAATCAACTGTTGAAAGAAAAAAGACAGATCCATTTGGCTCGTTCTCCGCGTTGGACGTGGTAGATGGGTGGCCGCCAGGGAGTTGGGATGCCGCATCGTGCGATGCGGCATCCCAGGCAAAACTGGCCTGCTCTACCCAGCGTCTTCGGGTGGGAAACCCGCTGGGCAGGCGGAGTCGTAGTAGGTGAATGCGCCATCCTTGATCTGGATGATCACGGCGCACTTGATCGGGTCGCCCTGCTCGTCAAAGCTCATCAGGCCAGTGACGCCCTCGAACAGCTCGATCTGGGCCAGGGCATCGCGGACATCCGCGCGCTCCAACGAATTAGCGTCCTCGATCGCCTTGAACAGGATGTTAAACGCATCATAGGTCAGCGCGGCGACATCGCTCGGCTTGTAGCCGTACCGCTCCTCGTAAGCCTGGATGAAGGTCTGGCCGACCTCGGTGGCGATGTCGGGCGCATAGTGTGTGCTGAAGAACAGGCCCTCGCAGGCGTCTCCGCACAACTCCAGCAGGTCAGCCGTGCCCCAGCTATCGCTGCCGACAATCGGCCCTTCGTAGCCCAGCTCACGCGCCTGCTGGACGATCAGCGGAACTTCGTTATAGTACTGCGGCGTGAAGATCACGTCGGGATTCTCGGCGATGATGTTGGTCAGCTGCGAGCTGAAGTCGGTGTCCCCGGTCGTGAAGCTCTCAAAGGCAACGACATCCATGCCGTTGGCGATCGCCGCGTCGCGGAAGTTCTCGGCCAACCCCTTGGGATAGTCGCTCGCCACGTCATAGAGCACGGCGGCGGTCTCCGCCCCGAACTCGTCCTGCACAAAACCCGCCACTACCGGCCCCTGGAACGGATCAAGGAAGGCCGCGCGGAAGACCCACGGGCGGTTGAAGGTGGTATCCGGGTTGGTGGACCACGGGCTGATCATCGGCGTCTCGCGGTCGTTGGCGACCTGGCCGGTCGGCACGGCCTGCTTGCTGGCCTGTGGGCCGATGATCGCGAGCACTTCTTCTTCCACAATCAGCCGGGTCGCAACGGCTACCGAAGACTCCGCCTTAGCCTCGTTGTCCTCGATCAGAATGACGACTTCGTAATTCTCGTCGTCAATCTGCAAGCCGCACTCGGCGTTCACTTCGTCGACGACCATCTCGGCGGCTTCGACCGTGTCCTGGCCGACTTTGGGAATGTCGCCGGTGAGCGGGGCGATCACGCCAATATAGACTTCGCCCGCGAAGTCACAGTCCTCCTGTGCGAAAGTGGAACCGGCGACGGCAGCCGTCAGAACGGCTAGAGTCAACATCAGGGTCGTGAAACGCTTGGACATGTCGTGCTCTGCCTCCATCTCTAATTTGCTAATTTGTGTGACCAATAGCTGTGTGAAGTGGAACCGGACAACTGGAGCGGTGCACCTCCTTGTCGCTGAGAACCAGGCGAAGTCGATGGGTGGGAGTAAGCCTTCTAAATATCTTTGCCGCTATAAGCATATAATTAATGTGGTGTACAGCACAAGCTGAAAGTAAAAGTGCTATTTCTCGCGGCCAATCTTCTGCGCCGAACGCGACGGGTAGAATGGTGATTGTTCTGCGTGGGTTCATGAAAATGCAGTGGAAAGCGCGGCGTAATTCTTGTCTGTGGAGGCTGCTGTGATGGACCATCAACCATCCCGCCCGATGACCTATATCGGGATTGACCTGGCCGCGCTGGGAGCCAATATCCGCGCCCTCAAGCGCCATGTGGGGCCGCGTGTCGAGCTGATCGCGGTCGTCAAAGGCAACGCCTACGGGCATGGGGCAGTGCCGATCGCGCGCACGGCGCTTCAGCATGGGGCGACGCGGCTGGCGGTCGCACGCGTGGACGAAGGCGTCGCGCTGCGCAAGGAAGGTATTCTCGCGCCGGTGCTGGTCATGGGCTATACACTTCCGGATAACATGGCGCGCGCCGTCGCGCACAACCTGACCCTAACCGTCACCGAAATCAATCAGGCGGAAGCCCTGGACGAGGCCGCGCGGGCGCACAACAGCCGCGCGAAAGTACATATCAAGATCGATACCGGGATGGCGCGGCTTGGGCTGCTGCCCGATGAAGCCCTGCCATTTGTGACTTGCCTGGCCGGGTTGCCGGGGCTGGAGCTGGAAGGCATCTTCAGCCATTTTGCCTCGGCAGACGGGCCAGACAAGTCCTATGCCCACGAGCAGTTCGCGCGCTTTATGGACGTGCTGCGGACGCTGTCGGACGCCGGGCACTCGTTTCCGGTGCGGCACATCGCCAACAGCGCCGCCACGATCGATCTTCCGGAAACGCATCTCGACGCGGTGCGCTGCGGCATCGCGATCTACGGGCTGCGTCCTTCCGCCGGAACGCCGCCCGCGGTCCCCCTGCAGCCGGTGCTGACGCTCAAGAGTTGCCTCGCGCGGGTGCGCACGCTGCCCGCCGGAGCGGGAATCAGTTACGGCCGGACCTACATCACGCCGCGCCGCATGCCGGTTGGGCTGGTGCCAGTCGGCTACGGAGATGGTTATCACCGGCTCAACTCGAATCGCGGCGCCGTTCTGATTCATGGCCGGCGCGCTCCGATTGTGGGCCGCGTGACGATGGACCAGTTGGTGGTGGACCTCTCTGAGATAGGGCCAGCCTCGGTGGGCGACGAAGTTGTGCTGATCGGCGCGCAGGGGTTGGATCGGATCACCGCCGAGGAAGTCGCGGGCTGGGCAGAGACAATCAACTACGAGGTCACGACATCGCTGTTGTCTCGCCTCCCCCGTGTCGTTCTCGATGGATAAACGATAAACTATTGTTTAGCGATCTCTTACGCACTATACTGGAAGGAAATGCCCAAGCGAAGGACACGCGAATGACTCTCCGCTACCGGCTGGGCCTGCTCTTGCTGGCATTTTTGCTGCTGGTAACAGTGTCTGTTGCCGCGACGGGCTGGGCGCTGAACGACCAGCGCGAAGCTGCCCTGGTCATCAACCTCGCCGGCCGGCAGCGGATGCTGATCCAGCAGATCACAAGCCAGGCGCTCCAGATCGAGCCGGGCAGCATCCAGGCTGCTGCGAGCGAAGCCCTCAGCGATTCCCAGTCGATCTTCGACCAGACCCTGACGGCGCTGATCAGCGGCGGCAAAACTACCTATCGCCCCGGCGAGACCGTCCGGCTTCGCGCCATCCGCTCGGATGCCATCCAGGCGCGCTTAGCCGGGCTGCGCCGCTCGTGGGATGGATTCCAGACGAGCCTGCAAGTTCTTCAGGCCGAGGCGCCGCACAGTCAGCAGTTTGAAGACGCGCTGCGGACGGTGCAGGTCATGGCGCCCGAGTTGGTGGAACAAGCCGATGAGATTGTGCGCCTGTACGAAACGGAAACGGAGCACAAAACCACCCGCCTTCAGGGGATACAGGCGGGGTTCTTCGCAAGCGCGGTTGCCCTGCTCGTATCAGGCGTGCTGCTCATACGGCGCAGCATCCTGGCGCCGCTGGATGTCCTGACCCGCGCCGCCGAAACAATTGGACGAGGCGATCTCAGCACTGAAATCCCACGCACGGGGCCTCAGGAGCTGGTCAACCTGACCGCGAGTCTCGACGAGATGCGCGGCGAGCTGCGTACGCTGCGCGACGGGCTTGAGGCACGCGTTGCTCAGCGCACGCGTGAGCTGGCCGCGCTGGCAGAGGTTATCCGCGAAATCTCGTCGCGGCTGGACCTTGAGCACGTTCTGCAATCGGTCACTGCCAAAGCCCGCGAGCTGCTGGACAGCGAAGTCGCCTTTCTCTGCTTGCTGGAAGACAACCGGCAGGAGCTATCGCTGCGCGCATTCAGCGGCCCGGCAGAAGCCGTCTGCCAGCGCTGCACGCTGGCGCGAAACCCGACAGCCGAACAGGTTTTGCGGCATCCGCGCGCGATGATCTGCGAAGTCGGAGGCTGCGCGACGATCGCGGAGCGTTATCGCACAAGTCATCTGGCCGCGTCGCTGCGCATCGGCGAGCGGGTGATCGGCGCGCTGTGCGTCAGCAGCCAGCGGCCCGCCACCTATTCGCAGGATCAGGCGCGCGTGCTGACCGAGCTGGCGAACTCGACGGCGATCGCGCTGGAGAACGCGCGCCTGTACGAGCAGTCCGAGCGCGCTGCCACCCTGGAAGAGCGTCAGCGCATCGCGGCGGAGATGCACGACGGACTGGCGCAAACCCTGAGCTATATCCAGCTCAAGGCCGACCGCCTGGACCAGCTTCTCACCATCTGCCAGTTCGCTGAGATCGCGCCTGAAATCGGTCTGATCCGTAACGCTGTGGAGCGCGCCAGCGTTGAAGTGCGCCAGTCGATCGCGAGTCTGCGGGCGTCGCCCGAGCCAGAGCGCACGCTCCAGGCGCAGCTTACCGACCTGCTCCGGTCGTTTCCGGCGACGTGCAGCGAGGAAGAGATCAGCGCTGTCGGGCTTGAGAACGCAGATGTCATCCTGCCAGCGGAACACAGCGCCCACCTGCTGCGGATGGTGGGCGAAGCGCTTCAGAACGCCCGGCGACATGCCGGGGCCGCGCAGATCACGCTCAGCTATGAGCACCAGTGCGACGCGCACCGGGTTGTCGTACAGGATAATGGGCGCGGCTTCAACGTAAACTGCGCCAGCGCCGAGGGGCATTTTGGCCTGAATATCATGCGCGCGCGCGCCGCGCGGATCGGCGCCCGGCTCGACATTGAGTCCGCTCCCGGCTGCGGCGCGCGGATCACCCTGACCTGGCCTTCGAGCGCCCTTGTGCAGGTGAAGGCGGACCAAGCGGAATAAGAGCAGCATGAAAGACGAGCAACCCATTCGCATCCTTCTGGCCGACGATCACGTGCTGTTTCGTGAAGGGCTGGCGAGCATCGTGAACGCGCAGCCGGACATGACGGTCGTGGGCGAAGCGGACGATGGGCTGGAAGCGCTGGTCAAGGCGAAACAGCTCCGGCCTGACCTGGTCCTGATCGACATCAGCATGCCGGGCGGGAACGGCCTGGAAGCCACCCAGCAGATCAAAGAGGCGCTGCCCGACACCGTGATCGTGGTGCTGACCGTGCACAATGACGAAGAAAGACTGTTCGAGGCGATCCGCAGCGGGGCGCAGGGGTATCTTCTGAAAGACGTGCGCTCTGAGACGCTGCTGGACCTGGTGCGCGGAGCGATGCGCGGCGAGGCGGCGATCACGCCGGTCATCGCAGGGCATATGCTGGACGAGTTCCGGCGGCTAAGCCGCGCCGCACCTCAGCAAGCCGGCGATCCGGTCGAAACGCTGACTTTTCGCGAGCAGGAAGTGCTTACCCAGGTTGCCACCGGCGCGGCCGACAAAGAGATCGCCGAGGCGCTCGGCGTCAGCCTGTACACTGTCAAAAGCCATATGCGGAGCATCCTGAGCAAGCTGCACGTCAACACCCGCTACGAGGCCGCCCGCTATGCGCGCCGCAAGGGCCTGCTGTAGCGCGCGGTTCTCCCCTAAAAAGTCACAGAACTAGTTCTTCCGCGCCAGGGAGCGGCCCGCAGGTCGCTCTTTTTTCACACCCGCGAACGTTACGCGCCGCGCCGAAAATTCATAAACTGAAGTTGTGCTTAAGGACAGAAGCTTATGAGGACGCACTGTATCGTGCTGCTAAGCACGCATTCGCTGCTCAGCGAAGGGCTGGTGCGGCTGCTGCGCGGCACAGAGGGCGTAAAGTTGATCGGGCCACTCCCGTTGGAGGGGTTTCGCAGCGCCGATCTGGCGCAGCATGCGCCGGACCTGGTCCTGGTCGCCGGGCAGGATGCCGACGACGCGGCGGCAAAGGCGCTGTTGGTGGAGCTGCTGCAAGCGTTCCCCGATCTGCCGATTGCGCAGATTGGTCTATCCGCCGGTAACTCCGTGCGCGTTTATACCTCGCGCACGCTGCCGGCAAACATGGGCGACTTGCTCAGCATGATTCGCAGTCTGCCAGTGCGTGGCGCGGGCAAGGAGGAAGCGAGTTCCGAACCATGAGACGCGGACCTGTTATGAACATATCTTGGCGCTGGCTGGCGCCCGGCCTGCTGTTCCTGGGATTGCTCCTGGGGCTGTTGCTGGTGCCTGCGCAGGCTGCGCATGCGACGCCCCCTGGGCAGACCGCCGAGGAGGGCGAGGCGCTGTTTCAGAAGTACTGCACGGGCTGTCACACAATCGGCGGGGGTGACCTCGCCGGGCCGGACCTGCTGGGGGTCGCCGACAAGCGCGATCCTGACTGGCTGGAGCACTGGCTGGCTGGGCCGGACGTGATGATCGCCCAGGGCGACCCGATTGCGCTGGAACTGGTGGCGCAGCACAACGGCGTCGTCATGCCCAACCAGAACCTTTCGCTGACAGAGATCGACGCGCTGCTGGTTTATCTGGGGGTCGCAGTGGCCGCGCATCCCGCGCCGCAAAGCGAGCAGGCGGTGGTGGTGGGCCGTCCACAAGAGGGGAGAGCGCTGTTTACTGGCACGCAAGAGCTGGCCGGCGGCGGCCCGGCGTGCATCGCGTGTCACGACACGCGGGACCTCGGCGCGCCCGGTGGCGGGATTCTCGGCCCGGACCTGACGCAGGTCGTGCAGCGTTATGGCGGCGAAGCGGGCCTGCGCGGGACGCTCAACACCATCGCCTTCCCATCGATGGTGCCGATCTATCAGAACCGGCCGCTGTCACCTCAGGAGCAGGCCGATCTCGCCGCGTACCTCGCGCAGACGCAAATCCAGGCCGCGCCGAATCGCGATCTGCGCAGTCTGGTCGTCTACCTGCTCGCGTTCGGTGCGATGGACGTGCTGGTAGTTGGGCTGTTCCTGTGGCAGCGCCGCCTGCCGCACCATCGCCGTTTGCCGCTTGCCCGGCGCATCGGGTCTTCGAAAACGGAGTAGAAAACTTATGGGCTGGGTTACTGAGATCGTTAATCCTGAATCGCGCCAGTGGGAAGAGCTGTACCGCAACCGCTGGCAGCACGACAAGGTTGTGCGCAGCACGCACGGGGTGAATTGCACCGGCGGCTGCTCGTGGAACGTCTATGTCAAGGATGGAATCGTCACCTGGGAGATGCAGGCGACAGATTATCCCAAGCTGAGCGCAGATGTGCCCCCCTACGAGCCGCGTGGCTGCCAGCGCGGGATCAGCTTCTCGTGGTACATCTACAGCCCCATTCGCATCAAATACCCCTACGGGCGCGGCGCGCTGCTCGATCTCTGGCGCGAGGCGCGGGCCAAACACAGCGACCCGGTCGCCGCGTGGGCGAGCATCATGGCCGACCCTGAGCGCCGCCGCCGCTACCAGCGCGCGCGTGGCAAAGGCGGCTTCCGCCGCATCAGCTGGGACGAGGCGCTGGAGATCGCCACTGCCTCGACGCTGTACACCAGCAAGACCTACGGGCCGGACCGAGTGATCGGCTTCTCGCCCATCCCGGCGATGTCGATGTTGTCGTACGCCTCCGGCGCGCGCTTCTTGCAGCTTCTCGGCGGCACGGTGCTGAGCTTTTACGACTGGTACTGCGACCTGCCCCCGGCCTCGCCTGAGGTTTGGGGCGAGCAGACCGACGTTGCCGAGAGCGCCGACTGGTTCAACAGCAAATTTATCGCGGTGATGGGGTCCAACCCCGCCATGACGCGCACGCCCGACGCGCACTTTCTCTCCGAGGCGCGCGCCAACGGCAGCAAGCACGTCGTCTTCTCGCCAGACTTCAGCCAGGCCGCCAAACACGCCGACTGGTGGGTGCCGGTCAACGCCGGACAGGATGGCGCGTTCTGGATGGCGGTTGACCACGCCATCCTCAAAGAGTTCCACGTCGAGCAGCCAACGCCGTATTTCCTCGATTACGTCAAACGCTACACTGACAGCCCGTTCCTGGTCGTGCTGGACCAGCAGGGCGAACACTACCGCCCCGGACGCTTGCTGCGTGCCAGCCAGCTCGCGCAGTACCAGGATGCTGAGAACGCCGAGACGAAATTTCTGGTGTTCGACGCGACGACGGGCGCGATCAGGCTGCCCCAGGGCACGATCGGCTTTCGCTGGCAGGACCGCAAAGGCCAGTGGAATCTCGATCTGAAGGACGGGCACGACGGGGCCGAGATTGAACCGGCGCTGACGCTGCTCGAAGCGCACGATGGCGTTGAGCTGGTCGCGTTTGACGAGTTCGCGTTCGACCGGACGCACACGCGCGGCGTGCCCGTGCGCGTGGTCGAGACGGTGGACGGCCCGGTTCGGGTCGCCACGATCTATGACCTACTGATGGCGCAGTTCGGCGTGGCGCGCGGTCTGCCGGGCGACTACCCGCACGACTACGACGACGAGGACGGGGCGTATACCCCCGCCTGGCAGGAACGCTTCACCGGCATCGACCGTCAGACGGTGATCCAGTTCGCGCGCGAGTGGGCTACCACCGCCGCGCGCACGCAAGGGCAGTGCTCGATCATCATCGGCGCGGGCGTCAACCACTGGTATCACAACAATCTCATTTATCGGGCCGCGATTGGCGCGCTGATGCTGACCGGCTGCGTCGGGCGCAATGGCGGCGGGCTGAATCACTACGTCGGGCAGGAAAAGCTGGCGCCGATATCGGCCTGGCTGCCTGTCGCAATGGCGCTCGACTGGGCCGCCCCACCCCGCCTTCAAAACGCCCCGTCATTCCATTACGTCCATTCTGACCAGTGGCGCTACGAGGGTGACTTCGACACCATGGTGCAGGTGGCGGACAGCGAAAATCCGCTGGCGCACGGGCACACGATTGATATTCAGCGCCGGGCGGTGCGCTCTGGCTGGCTGCCGTTCTACCCGCAGTTCAACCGCAATTCGCTGGAGGTGGTGCGCGAAGCGGAAGCCGCCGGCGCCACCACGCCGGAAGCGATCAAGCAGTGGATCGTCGAGCAGTTACAGAGCGGCGCGCTGCGCTTTGCGGTAGACGATCCGGATGCACCGGAAAACTGGCCGCGCACCTGGTTTATCTGGCGCGGCAACGCGCTGCAAGCGAGCGCCAAGGGGCACGAGTACTTTCTCAAGCACTATCTCGGCACACACAGCAACGCGATCGCGGAGGATGTTTCCGGCCTGGGCGACGCGCCCGAAGGCAAGCTCGACCTCGTGGTCGATCTCAACTTCCGCATGGACACCTCGGCGCTGTACTCGGATATCATCCTGCCCGCCGCGACGTGGTACGAGAAGGACGACCTGAACTCGACCGATCTCCACTCGTATATCCACCCGCTGTCGGAAGTCGTCCCGCCATGCTGGGAATCGCGCAGCGACTGGGACATCTTCAAGGCGCTAGCTCAGAAGATCAGTGACCTCGCGCCCCCGCACTTCCCGCGCCCGATGCGCGACCTGGTCGCCGCGCCGCTGCAACACGATACGCCTGCCGAGATCGCCCAGCCGGACGCCAGGGACTGGGCGGCGGGTGAGTGCGCGCCGATCCCCGGCAAGACCATGCCGAATTTCGTGGTGGTGGAGCGCGACTACGCCAATCTCTACAACCGCTACATCTCGCTCGGTCCCAACATCCGCAACAACGGCCTGAGAATGCACGGCGTGCAGTGGTCGGTCGCGGACTTCTATGACGAGCTATGTGAGAACCGTCCATCCGTGAACTGGAATGGCATGTGCTATCCCTCGCTGGCCGACGCGCGGGACGCGGCCAACGCCATCCTGTGGCTGGCTCCGGAAACTAACGGCGAGAGCGCCTATCGGGCCTTCCAGGCGGAGGAGGTCAAAGTCGGCCTGCCGCTGGCGGACCTGGCCGAGAAGACGCGCGGCATCCGCATGACATTCGATGATCTGGTGCGCCAGCCGCGCCGCGTGCTGACCAGCCCGATCTGGAGCGGCATCGTCAATCAGGGACGTACCTATTCGTCCTTTTGCCAGAATGTCGAGCGGCTGGTGCCGTGGCGCACGGTGACCGGTCGCCAGCAGTTCTACCTCGACCACGAGGGGTATATCGCCTTCGGCGAGCACCTGCCGACCTACAAGCCCAAGATCGACCCGCAGGCGCACGGCGACATTGTGCGCACCGAGGCCGTCAAGGGGTCAATCATGCTCAACTACCTGACGCCGCATGGCAAATGGCAGATTCACAGCACCTACTCGGACAACCTGCGCATGCGGACACTCTCGCGTGGGGTGGACCCGTTCTGGATGAGTCTCGACGACGCGCTCACGATCGGCGTCGAGGACAACGACTGGGTCGAGGTCTTCAACGATCACGGTGTGGTGGTCACGCGGGCGATCGTCACAGCGCGCCTTCCGCGCGGCGTGTGCATGATCTATCACGCCACCGAGCGCACGCTGTCCGTTCCCAAATCTCCGATACGTGGCGGGCGGCGCGCTGGCGCGCACAACAGCCTGACACGCACGCGCCTGAAACCGAATCTGATGGTCGGCGGCTACGGCCAGTTCACCTACGACTTCAACTATTGGGGACCGACCGGGGTCAACCGCGATACCTTCGTGCTGGTGCGCAAGTTGGAAGGCGAGCCGCGCTGGTAAGCGCCAAAGAGGGCATATCATGAATATTCGAGCGCAAGTCTCGATGGTGTTTCACCTGGACAAATGCATTGGCTGCCACACATGCAGCATCGCGTGCAAGAACATCTGGACCGACCGCAAGGGCGCGGAATACATGTGGTGGAACAATGTCGAGACCAAGCCCGGTACCGGCTACCCGGTCCAGTGGGAAGATCAGGCGAAGTATCGCGGCGGCTGGGAGAAAAAACCCGGCAGCGACCGGCTCTCGCTCAGGATGAACGGGCGCTTGGGCACGCTGGGCAACATCTTCTACAACCCGCATTTGCCCAGGCTTGAGGACTACTACGAGCCGTGGACCTACCAGTACGAGCACCTTACCAGCGCGCCAGAAGGCGACGACCAGCCGACCGCGCGGCCCATCTCGATGATCACGGGTGAGCCGATCGAGATCCAGCGCGGCCCTAACTGGGACGATGATCTGAGCGGCTCGGCGGTCTATGCCGCCAACGATCCCAACCTCGACGGCATGAGCGACGACGAGCGCCAGATGATGTTCGAGGTCGAGCGACTGGTGTTCTTCTATCTGCCGCGCATCTGCAACCACTGCCTGAACGCGGGCTGCGTCGCGGCCTGCCCGACTGGCGCGATCTACAAGCGCGGCGAAGACGGTATTGTGCTGGTCAATCAGGACAGGTGCCGGGGCTGGCGCATGTGCGTCACCGGCTGCCCGTACAAAAAGGTCTACTACAACTGGTCCACTGGCAAATCCGAGAAGTGCATCCTGTGCTATCCCCGGCTGGAGACGGGACAGGCGCCCGCGTGCTTCCATACATGCGTGGGGCGTATCCGCTATCTGGGTGTGCTGCTCTACGACGCCGACCGGATTCAGCAGGCTGCCGCCGCCGAGGACCATGACCTGGTCGAAGCGCAGCGCGCGATCATCGTGGACCCCTTCGACCCGGCGGTGATCGCCGCTGCCCGCGCTAACGGTGTGCCCGACGCGATGATCGAGGCCGCGCAGAACTCGCCGGTGTACCAGTTCGTCAAGGCGTGGAAGCTGGCGCTGCCGCTACACCCAGAGTTTCGCACGGTGCCGATGCTGTTCTACGTCCCCCCGATGCTGCCGATCCAGGCAGTCGCCAATAACGGGCGCGTTGAGGTGACACGCGGCAACAACAGCGAAAATGATTACTTCGGTACGCTTGACCAGGCGCGCTTGCCGATGCGTTATATGGCGCGCCTCTTTTCGGCAGGCAACGAAGACGAGGTCGCGCAGGTTTATCGCAGGCTGATCGCGGTGCGCCTCTATCGCCGCGCTCAGAACGCCTCCGGCGAGCTGGATGAATCGGCCCGGCAGGCGCTCGCCGCCGCCGGTCTGACCGCCGCCGAGGCGCAGGCGATCTACGAGATGACCTCCATGCCGACCTTCGAGCAGCGCTTTGTCATCCCGCCGCTGGCGCGCGAAGTGAACATCGAGGCGCTCCAGGACCCGTTCACACACAAGGCCGAAGCGGGCTTCGGCTTCGAGCGCGAAGCCAAGCGAGGAGAATAATGGCGAGCACGCACACGATCGAGCGGGTCTACGAGCTGCTAGCGCAGACAATCGAGTATCCGACGCCGGCCCTGCCCGGCCAGGCACGAGAATGTGTTGCCGCGCTGAAAGCGCAGCATCCGGGCGCGGCGCGGGCCATGAAGCCATTTGCTGCTTTCGTGGAGACGACGCCGCTGGTCGCGCAGGAAGAGCTGTACACCGCGACCTTCGATATGCGGCCGGTATGCTTTCCATATATCGGCTTCCAGTTGTTCGGCGAAACCTACAAGCGCGGCGAATTCCTGGCGGCTCTGAGCGCGCGCTTCCGCGCGAGCGGGTGCAGCGTGGGGCCAGAGCTGCCCGATCACCTAGGCGCGGTGCTGCGCTATCTGGCGCACACCTCTGACGAAGACCTGGTGGTCGAAGGGCTGGCACCCGCCCTGCGGCGGATGATCGACCAGCTTGAGGGCAATCCATACCGCGACGCGATGCAGGCGATTCTGGCGGTGTTCCGCGCTTAACCAGGCGCGGCGGAGCGTGATATGATTGACCAACTGATTTTCATTGCACTTCCTTACACGGCGGCGGCGCTGGCAATCGTGATGACGATCGTGCGCTGGCGCACCAACCGCTTCACCTATTCGAGCCTGTCGTCGCAGCTGCTCGAAAACAGCATCCTCTCGTGGGCATCGGTCGCATGGCACTACGCCATCCTGATCATCCTGCTCGCGCATCTCGGCGCGACAGTTTTCCCCGGCCTCTGGGCGCGCCTGCTCGGCGGACGCTTCCAGCTTTACGTGCTGGAGATCACCGGCCTGGGCCTGGCGCTGCTGTCGATCGTCGGGCTGGGGCTGTTCATCTGGCGGCGGCTGGCGCTCCGGCGCATACGCGCAGTGACGACGCGGGGCGACTGGCTGCTGCTGATCGCGCTGCTGGCGCAGGTCATCCTGGGTTTCCTGGTGGCCTCGCTCTACCGCTGGGGTGCAACCTGGTATCTGCACACCGCTACCCCCTGGCTCACATCGCTGGTCCGGCTTGACCCGAACATCACGGCGCTCGTTCCGCTGCCATGGCTGATCAAGCTGCACTTCGCGGGCGGCTTCGTGATTCTCGCGCTGCTGCCGTTCACGCGGTTGATCCACGCCATCACGCTGCCCATCGGCTACCTGTGGCGGCCCTATCAGATCGTGGTCTGGAACCGGCGCCAGACCAGAGCGAACCGTGGCTGAGCCGGTACAGCGGGAACCATCCGCCAATCTCTGAGACCGCGTGGCGGGCGGCAGGAGCAGTCCGATCATGGGGGAAGCGATTCGCAACGGAGTCAAGCACCTGTTCCCCGGCTATTTTGCGCTGGTCATGGCGACCGGCATTGTTTCGATCGCCGCCTACCTGATGGAAATGCGCGCCATCGCCTGGTGGATGTTCCGCTTCAACGTGATCGCGTACATCGGCCTGTGGCTGCTGACGCTGGCGCGCGGCGCGTGGTACGGATCGCTGCTGCTCGCTGACCTGACAAACCACATCCGGGGACCGGGCTTTTTTACTGTCGTGGCCGCGACTGGCGTCCTCGGCAGCCAGTTCGTGATCGTGGCTGGCGATCGCAGCACGGCGCAGGCCTTGTGGGTGGTGTGCCTCGTGACCTGGCTGGTCTTGATCTACGCCGTGATTGGCGCCGCCACCCTGCGCACGGACAAGCCTGATCTGGCGCACGGCATACACGGCGCGTGGCTGGTCGCCGTCGTCGCCACGCAGTCGGTCTCGATCCTCAGCACGCTGGTCGCGCCGGACTTCGGCCCTCTGCCGGAAAAGACGCTGTTCTTCGCGCTGGCGACCTACCTGATCGGCTGCATGTTCTATATCTGGATCATCTCGCTGATCTTTTACCGCTTTCTGTTCTTCGCGCTGCGGGCAGACGAGCTGACGCCGCCGTACTGGATCAACATGGGAGCGGTCGCAATCACGACGCTGGCCGGGGCCACGCTGATTCTCAACGCCGAGCGCTCGGCCTTTCTGCCTGAGCTGGTGCCGTTCCTCAAAGGGTTCACCCTGTTCTACTGGGCAATCGGGACGTGGTGGATTCCCCTGCTGGTCATCATGGGGATTTGGCGGCACGTCTACCGGCGCTATTCGCTCGCCTATCATCCGTTGTACTGGAGCATGGTCTTTCCGCTGGGGATGTACACCACCAGCACGTTTCAGCTTTCCCGCGCGACCGGCCTCACGTTTCTGGAAGACATCCCACGTTATTTCGTCTACGTCGCCCTGGCAGCGTGGCTGGCGACGTTCACCGGCTGGCTATACCGTCTGATCACAACGCTCGCCCAGCCGCGTTTGCGCCCAACGCCAGATTCAGGTGAGACGCTAAAAGCCCGCAAATAAAATGGGGTCTGCAATGCACCATGCGAGCCTTCCCCCTTCTCTCACGCATTAGTTTGTCCGCGCTGCTGCTGGCGGGGCTGCTGACTGGGTGCGCCCAAAACGGGCTGGATTTTTCGGTGAGCGATCTTCCGCCCGGCGACCCCGCACGCGGCGCTGAACTGTTTGCCGAGCCGCCGGGCGGCGCGCCGTGCGCGCACTGCCACTCGCTCGACGGGGAGCGCGGCGTCGGGCCGTCCCTGGCGGGCTATGGAGAGCGTGCGGCGCGCGAAGTTGGCGGGCAGAATGCCGAGGAATACACCTTCGAGGCGATTCTGCGGCCCTCGAAGCACATCGTGCGCGGTTATTCAAACACGATGCCGGACAGCTATGAAGACACTCTCACGCGGCAGAATATCGCCGATCTCATCGCCTATCTGCTGTCCCAATAGCCACAAGGAGAGAAACGGATGGACGAATACATGGTGTTCTTGCGTCTCGTGCACATCTTTGCGGGCATCGTCTGGGTAGGTGCGGCCTGGTTCATGGCCTTTGTGCTTAACCCAACGGTGCACGCGCTCGGCCGGGACGGCCAGGCGTTCATGCGAGGTCTTGCGCGGCACTCGCACGTCTCCCACATGATGATGGTGTCGTCGCTGCTGACCACGCTCGCCGGTCTGCTGCTCTACTACCGGGTATCGGATCACTTCAACAGCGACTGGATGTCGTCCACCGGAGGCGTCGTGCTGACGATCGGCAGCCTGGCGGGGATCGCCGAATTCCTGATCGGCGGCATAGTAATTGGCCCGACAACCGGGCAACTGTCGGGCCTGGGCGCGGAGATCGAGCGCGGCGGTGGGCCACCCTCAGCAGATCAGTTAGCGCGCCTGGGCGCGCTGCAATCCCGCCTGGGGCAGATCGAAAACATAAGCGTCGTCCTGACGGTTGTCGCGGTCGCGGGGATGGCTGCGGCGCGCTACATGTAAACGGCGCCGGTCAACGGCCATTTCGCAGGGGGGGCTTGCGAGTGCGACAAAGAAAGGCGATCCACGTGGATTGCCTTTCGTGTTGACTCACCCGTTCTCGCCTGCCAGCCGCGCGATCTCCAGCACGCAGTGGCGGAACAGATGCAGCTTCTCGGGCGGCAGCGCGCTTTCTTCGATCAGGGCGATGCGCTCCACCCCGTGCATCGCCCTGATAATGCTGACCGGCATCTCCAGGTTGCCCTCGGTGAAAGACCTCAGATATTCGACCGCGCCGATCAGAAAATCACGCATCTCGTCGTCGGCGCGGGCGGTTCGGAAAAAGCCCGCCAGCACCGGCGACAGCTTCGCGCCGCGCGTTCCTGGCGGCGTCGTGCTGAACGAGCGTGTCGCCGCGAAGGAATACAGCGCGGTGGCAAGCTCTGCGAAGCTCTGCACACGCTGGTAGATCGAGTCTCCGATCACTTCCCAGATGACCGAGCGCCAGCCGTGAATCTGCTCCGGGACGCGAAGCAGCCGCGTGACTTCTGCGCGCCAGCCGTCCGCGATACGGCCTGAGACGTGTTCCAGCATCGCATCGGGATCGGTGTTAAACAGGTTCTGTTGCAGCAGCACGGCGAGATCAGGGCGCAGCGCCGGCAGAAGGTCCGGAATAAAAACGCCATCGGCAAAAAACTCGCTGACCGTCACGCCGTGACAGCGCAGAAGCTCCTGCTGAAACAGGGGCAGATAACGCTGCATGGCGTCATTGTCTTCGCGCAGCGCCACAAAAGCGGAGTTCCCGGCAGGAAACGCGGTCTCGACGCTCCGCAGAAACTCGCCGGAGCGATCCTGATAGAGTCGCAGAGAGTGCAGAATTTCGTAGACCGGCAGGTGCGGCAGCAGGCGCTCGGCGATCATACGCTCCCGCTCCGCTTCGACAAAGGCTTTCTGCGCGAAGCGTTCCAGCGCGCGAAACAGCCCGGTCGTCACCTGGTTAGCGCCCAGCACCGCCGTCTGCGCCTGGTTATGCGAGATCGCGCGCAGCAGGCTGCCCTGCTTCGCCAGCGGGATGATCTCGGCGATGTTGGCGAGGATGCGCTGCCCGCGCTCCGGCCCGGTTCCCAGCGTCCGGCGGCTGGTCGGCCGGTCGCGCAGCTGGGGAATCGACCTGCCGATGAAATAGGAGATGATGTGGATGCCAACCACGTCTTCTTCCCGGCCATAGAGGATATGCCGGAAGCTGTCGGTCAGCTCCTCCAGAAACTGCTCGTACAGCGCATCGTTGGTGCCAATGGTCAGGCGCTCAAGCTCCTGCAAGCCGCGATTCTGCGCAGTGAGGCGGCTCTCGACCGCCGTTTCGGCGGCGCGAATCAGGTCGTCGCGATGCTGCCGCTGCGCTTCCCGCACGTGGTACAGCAGGCTAACGAGTTCACGCGCTGGCAGGGTGCGCAGTTGTTCCGAGAGGTTACTCTGGAACGTCCGCAGGTCACCGCCAAGGAAAACGCCTTGCAGTGGGGTGACTGCATAAGCTGTGCTCTTGCGCGCAGCGGCCAGCAGGTGCTCTGCGTAGCGCTGCTTGTTGGCAGCGGAGTTCTGGAAGGCATGAACCCCGGCCACACGCGAATAGTAGCCTCCCTGGCGCTGCATTGGCTCACCGCTGCCCAGCTTGACGCGCACCGCCTGCGCGGCGCCATGCTCTACCAGCCATGACTGGAGATCGTACTTCGCCTTCTGATACAGGTACGCCGCCGCCGCCTGGCTAACCTGCTGGCTCAGATCAGAACCGGCGACAAACACCTCGGCGATGATCTCGCTGAAACGGCTTTGGGGAGACTGGACCGTGTGCCGGCTTTGCGTGGCGTAATCCCACACCTGATCCAGGTAGCCGCGCACGTTGCGGACCGACTCGATGTTTTCGAACAGCGGGATCAGCCAGATGGCGGGCAGATCAGAAGCGGGATGCTCGCGCCGCGCCTGCTCCAACTGGGTGCGCATCTTGCGGTCGAGGGAGATCAGCGCGTCCGGCCGGGTGGACAGGCTGATCTGCACAGCGAGCGTCATGCCGGGGTTGCCGAACTCGCCCGCGACCGTGTTGATCTCGTGCATATTGTAGACAGTCGTGTCGATCGCAAACTGGTCGCGCGCCGTAATCAAAGACTGCTGAATAC
This sequence comes from Anaerolineae bacterium, assembly GCA_020848665.1. Classification (GTDB taxonomy): domain Bacteria; phylum Chloroflexota; class Anaerolineae; order Aggregatilineales; family Aggregatilineaceae; genus DYGX01. Next base: position 4,650 of record JADLHR010000235.1, on the reverse strand, counting down.
GCGGTGTGATGACCACGCGCTGCAAGATATCCTGGTAACCGGTCACTTCTCGCAGCAGGCGCTCGGAGCCGAGATGCTGCTGGATGGCCGGAATAAGCGCGTGTAACTGCTTGCGAAGCTGCTTGTTCAGGCCGAAGTAGTACTCCAGCATCCGGCGCCGCTCCTGGCGAAGCTCAAGCATCTTCTGCTCGTAGCGGTCATTGTGCTGCCACAGCACTTGCGCCGGATCGCGCCGCATGTGCCAGCGAGTCGCCAGTCGTTGCAGCGGGGTCGCGTTGAGAGAGAACGGCAGTATCCCCCGGTAGCGCCCCTCAAGCTGCTGCGTGAGCAGCGTGATCTCGTTCAGCAGGCCGGTGAAGCGCCGGTTGCGCTGATCGAGCCGGTTAAGCTCGGACAGCAGATCGCGGCTGATCGGGATGTCAGGATCGACCTGTCGCAGCAGCGTCAGAATGTGCGCCATCCGCCGCACATTCTCCATCACCACCGCGGCGGCCAGGCGGTGCCCCTGGCCGGACGGCCGATTGCTGCCGTCCCAGTCGCTCCAGAAAGACAGGAACGGCGCCAGGCTGGTGTCGGTGAACAGCGCGGCGTGCTGCTCACCCGCCCCCAGCGCGGCAAGGTCCAGCAGAATCTCGTCCGCTTCCTGCTCCGAGGTGATGCTGACGTTCAGCCCCAGGTATTCTTGCAACAACGCCTGCGCGGCGCGCTCGATCAGCGGCGGCTCGACCGGCTGGCCCGCGATCAAAGCAGCCAGAATCGTATCCAGCGCCATCTCGGCCTGAAGCGAGTACATCTGCGTCGGATGCACCGTCCGGTCATACGAGCGCAGCCGGAACAGTTCCTGACGGCGCAGCAGGGAATCCTTCATGAACTCCTGTTGCAGGCGCTCGGCCAGACGGCTGCCGCCGTCGCCCAGCGCCTGGCGCGCCAGATCGTCGCTGATCAGCGCCCGATCCAGCAGCCGGGTGCGGAACACGTCCAGCCGCTCCGGACCGTAGCGCCGCAGAAAATCGCGCCGGACCTGCGCCTCGTCCAGCAGCGGCAGGGCCATCAGGCGGCGGGCGGATCGGCTGTCCGCGCAGTATTCCAGGATGCGCTCGGCGACGGCTTCCATCGAGCGGGCAAGCTCCGCCGACCGGCTGCCGCCGCTGGGTTGCGCGTGGAAAGTCAGCTCCCGGCGGTTGTAGCGCGCGTCTTCTTCGGCAATCAGGCGGTTCAGGTCGATCAGCAGACGGCGCGTTTTCACGAGCAGCGTCTCGGCCGGGTCCGCGCCGCCAAGCGTCAGGCGGAAAGTGGTCCGGCCGGTTTCAAAGCCCTTTTCCGTGCGCGCGAAGGTCGCCAGCGGCAGCAGGCCGATCCCACGCCGTGCCAGCGACGATGCCAGCCAGTCGAGCGACAGGCCAGGCGGCAGCAGCTCGACATGCAGCAGCGGGTACATGCTGCCAGTCGGCGGGATAATCGTCAGCCGGAAGGGATTGCGTTCGGGCGGCAGATTCGCGGCAGCGGTCAGCAGCGCGCTCGTCCGGTCGGCGTAGATGGCGTTGCGCAGGTGCCAATACGTCCGCACTGCCTGAGAAGGACCACGATAAAACAGGTAGCAGATCAGAAGAGCGGCGAGGTTAGGTTGAATCTGAGCGTTAACCGCCTCAAAACGCTGCCGCAGCGCCCGGTCGCGGATTTCCACGACCGCCAGCCGCGCGCCCGCCAGACAGTCGGTCTTGGACATCGAGTGCACGGTGATCACACGATCCGCGCGGCGCTCGTCAACGACCCCCAGCCGCACCAGCTCCGAGACCATCTGGCGCACGGTCTTGATCTCCGGTAGCGCGTTCACCGGCGCGACGTTCTGGTACGCCAAGTCGTCGATGACATAAATACCGCGCTCCAGACAGTGAACAAGCAGCTTCCGCACCGCTTCCTCGCTGAACACGCGCCCGGTAGCGTTGTGCGGATTATTCAGCGCCACCGCGCCGCGCTCGCGCCACGCCGGGTCGCGCTGGCAGAGTTCGTCTATCGCGCCGATCATGGCGTCAGCGTCCAGCTCAAAGGACTCGCTCAGCGGCACCGCGTGAACAAAGGGGAAGCACTGCTCATACGACCAGCTCAGATCAGGAATCACGACCTCGGCAATCCCACAGTGGAAGCCCAGAATACTCAGCGCCGTGCGCGACGAGCCGCTGGTGACGAGGCAGGCGTCCGGCTCGTACTGCGGCTGGTGCCGGGCGAACGCGCTCAGAAAGCTGCGCTCCAGCGCCTGAGTCATTTCCGGGCGGTCGATATTCTCGATCAGCAGGTCGAGCAGGTCGCGCACCTCGACCGCGGCGAATTCGTCGAACAGGCGGCCCTTCCAGGCGGCGTGTACACGCCCGGAGAAAGCGGTCGCTTTCTCGTCCAGCATAGTCAGCGAGCGATCCAGCAGCCGGGCGTGCGCGTCGAGCAGCGCGTCCAGGTGGTGGCTGGCCTGCTCTGCCAGATGAGACAGCGCGGTTTCGGTCGCGCCGCCGAGCGCCAACCCCTCGAAGCCCGGCGCGGCCTGGGGCATGATCGAGGAAATATGCTGTGGGGCACTGGCTCCTGGCTGTTCCAGCAAAAAGGACAGCAGTTCAATTTCCGACGCGGAAGGCGTACCCTTCAAGCTGAAATGCACGTTCTCGATGGCGCTCAGATAGTCGGCGTTCCCGGCGATAAGCATAGTCGAGAGACGGCCCAGGCGTGGCGCGAAGATCGCCGGAGACAGCAGCCGGATGACGCGCTGGACAAGCTTCGCCTCGCGCGCGAGGGACAGATGGTTCGGCGCGTCGTTCGCCTCGATGAAGAACAGCGGGCGATCGAGGCTCAGCGCGCGCAGCCGGCGGCGCGTCACCTCGCCCGGCACGCTGCCGAGAATCAGGAAGGTCGGCGTTTGGGGCTGTTCCGACAGGCAGCGGTCTACCTGCTCGCAGGCGCGCTGCTCGTTCGCGTCCAGGCGCTCGACCAGCAGGCCAGGCATCGCCCCCAGAGATGGCGGCAGGTCCAGGCCGTAACACAGGATACGGGCAGGCAGCGTTTCCAGATAGGACGACAGCGTGAACAGGATGACGCGTAGCGTCTCGTGAACCCCGCCCGAAGCGAGAATAATCTCGCGGCGGCCAGATTGCTCGCCGGAATCATAGCGCAGCGCCTCCTGCTGATCCTCCAGCCACGCGCGGAACGCCTGATAAAGCGCGTGCGGCGCCTTGGACGAGTACCCGCCACGCGGCATGTACGGCGCGCTTTTCTGGATGGTGCGGATCAGAAAATCGAGCTTCGGACGGTCGGCGGCGCCCCACCCCAGGTAGCCGAGGAGCGCCGCTGGGTCGGCGTCGCACAAGTCATCCCGACCGATATCCAGACCGAGCGCCGTGCGCAGAAAGGCCGACGACAGGCGCGCATCCTGCAGCGGGTTGCCGATGTGGAAGTTGATCCGTTCTTCAGGCGGAACGGACGCCGCCGCTGTCGCCTCGCTGACTTCGGACACGCGGGCGACCCGGATCGGTTTCAGGCGGAACAGGCGTACAGGATCAGGCGCGTAGGGCATGGCGTGGCTTATCGCTCGTCGCTGCTATCGTCCCTGGCTTGCAGCCCGTTCTGAAGCAGGTTGCGCAGCATTGTGAACAGCGGAGAGTCGTTGGCAAGCTCCTGTGGCGTCCACGAGATCACGGTCCGGGCATTCTTCAGGCTCTGACTCGCTTCGGCCAGGCGCGCGGCCTGGGGAGTCAACAGCAAAAGCTCCGGGCTGCGGCGGAGCACGTCCAGCTCCTCTTTTTCAAACGCGAGGCGCAGGCGGCTGCGCTCCAGCTCATCTTCGATGCGGCGGTGAGCCAGCTCGGCGTCGCTCTCAAACAGAGTCCGCTTCAGCTCGGCCTTCTTCAACTCAAGCGCGTGCTCCATCTCCGCGATCTCCTCATCGGCTCTGAGCTTCGCTTTGGCCGCCGCCACCCGCGCCTGATGGTTCAACTGCTCGGTCTGCTCCAACAGCCGCGCTTCTTCCTGCTGGGACAGGGCATCCGCGACTTTCGGGTCCGCTGGCTCAAGGGACTGGACGGCCAGCGCGATCAGTTCCACGCCAAATTTCTCCTCGATCAGGCCCAACTGCGCGTTGAGGTGGTCCAGGATCGCGGGCGAGGAGATGGCGTGAATTTCCGATCGCTCGGTGTACTCCCTGGTCAGCCCTTCCAGAAAAATCCTGACCTGGTCGACCGCTCGCGCTACAGCGCCCGTATCCCAGCCACCGATCCGGACCAGCGACTGGATATGCTCGACAGAGAGCGCCGCCGAACCAATCAACTTGATGCGCACGCCCAGATTCCCAATGGCGGCGGCGTCAATTGTCACCTGGAGCGGGTAGGTCGTGCGCTTGAGCGGCAGGCTGAAGTGGCGCGGATAGAGCAGCCCCTGGCGAAGACCAATCCCGCCATCCACCTCGCGCAGCACGACAACATCTGGCTGCCGGACACGCAGCTCAAACAGCGCCGCCAGCAGACCGCCCACCAGCACGAGGCCGATCACAACACCTGGGAAAACGTCCATACTTGATACCTCCGGCAGCCGCGTTTTGGGCTGCCATCTGCTGCGCTGAAGCGACTAGCGGCTTGTCGAGAGTCACAAGCGAGGCGAGCGTACCCTCATTTT
>JADLHR010000234.1 GCA_020848665.1 Anaerolineae bacterium | reverse complement strand
TCACCAGGGCCTTGTGCCAGCGCGACGATCGGTGCGACCATCAGCGCGGCGATCGTCACCAGAATAACGACTGCCTTCTTCATGTAAAACCTCCCTCAAAAAATGGCGCTGTGAAACAAGAGGTAGAACCTGGCTCGTTTCTCGTTCACAAGGCAGCAGGCCGTGTGCTTACCCTATTTACATGATACGAGCTTGAACTCTATTGTTGCCTCTTTTTCCGAAATATTCCACTTTTGACAAAAATCACCTCATTTTCGGCGAAAGCATCTCATCACCCGGCTTAGATCCGCTCAGCCCGGCGGATAGCCTGCCGCCACAACAGCCGGAGCGCCAGCCCGCGCAGGCCGAGCGTGCCGAGCATCGCCAGCGCCACCATCCCCGGCGACAGCTCCATCAGATAGCCGAGCGGCGGCCCCAGCAGCGCGCTGGCGAGCAGGCCAAGGGCCAGGTCGCGCACCTCGGCGGACGGCTGAGCCAGCAGCCAGGCCGCCCCGACAGCTACTTCTGCGCCCCAGGTGACAAGCACTGCGCCGATTGCGGCGCTGGTCGCGGCGCGCACGGACGAAGCCGCCGTGCTCGCTGCCAGCGCCGCTACGGCCATCAGGACGAACTGCTGCACGCGATCCAGCAGATACGCGGCCAGCGTCGCCACCACCACCAGCGGCGCCCCCAGGCACAGGGGGTTCTGGCGGGTGAGCATCCCGACCTTGTCTGTAGCCAACAGGCCACCCGATAGCAGCAGCGTCGCGCCTGCCCCGACCAGTAGCGCCGCCAGAATATGCAGCTGCGCGTGCCAGATCGGGCGCAGCGCACGGCGCAGCGAGGTCAGCGCGCCCTGCGCTTTGCTCAGCAGGATTTCCTCGGTGGTGAGCGGCGTTGTGCGCAGCACTTCCCACGTGCGCGCCTCGCGCTCGCGGGCGACCGGCGGCGCGAGCGCCAGCGCCAGCGGGAGCGCCCACAGTAACAGCGAAGGCGCCAGCACGATCAGCGGGACCGCCAGCACCAGGCCGTGGAGGCAGAGCGGCACATTGGTCGTGCGCCAGATCACCAGCGCCACCAGGTACAGCGCCCCAGCAGCGGCCAGCAGCAGCGGAAATATCTTCTTCAACCGGCTCGAATATCCGGGCAGCGCGGTCACGCGAAACGTCTCGCGCGCGGCGATCATGGGCAGCCGCGTCGGGCGGTCGCCCCACGGAAAAAGCACGCGCAGCAAATCCCACGAGCTGGCTGCGCGCGCCCACTTCTGCGCCCGCTGAATACCTCCAGCCAGCTCTCTACCGCGCCTGCCGCCCTGACGCCGATTGCTGGGCATCCTGCACTCACCGGATCGCGGCAAGGCCGCGCACACCTGCCGTTATTCTCTGTTATTCTAGCGCCACATCTAATTCTGCGAGTATCATTATTATATAGACGCTTCGATTAACCAGCCCAGGACAGACTCCCCATGACTCCGAGCACCCTTCCCGCTGCAAATCCAGGCATGAATCCGGGCGCACAGCCAGACACACCGCCCGGCGCGACTCCGCCTGCCGGACAACCCGCCAGCCTTGCCGCCAGCCCCGCCTATCAGGACGCGCTGGGCACTTTTCTGCGCACGTATCCCGCGTTCGATCACGAGGCGCTGGCCGAGCTGCGCGCCCGCGAATACGCCCGGCTGGACGCGCTGGGACACGTCTATCTCGACTACACCGGCGGCGGCCTCTACGCGCGCCACCAGCTCGACGATCACATGGCGATGCTGCACGGCAGCGTCTTCGGCAACCCGCACTCCAACAACCCGACTTCGCGCGCGATGACCGATCTGGCGGAGCACGCCCGCGCGTATGTCCTCGAATACTTCAACGCCGCGCCGGGCGAATACACGGTCATCTTCACTCAGAACGCGAGCGGCGCGCTCAAGCTGGTCGGCGAATCATACCCGTTCGGGCCGGGCGGGCAGTTTGTGCTGACCTTCGACAACCACAACTCGGTGAACGGCATCCGCGAGTTCGCGCGCGGCAAAGGCGCGGCGGTCGCCTATGCCCCGGTGCTCCCGCCCGATCTGCGCCTTGACGAGACCCGCCTGACCGCGCTGCTCGAAAGCGCCCGGCCCGACGCCCACAATCTGTTCGCCTATCCGGCGCAGTCGAATTTCTCCGGCGTACAGCACAGCCTCGACTGGATCGCCCGCGCGCAGGCCCAGGGCTGGGACGTGCTGCTCGACGCCGCCGCCTTCGCCCCCAGCAACCGGCTTGACCTGGGCCGCTGGCACCCGGATTTCGTGACGCTGTCGTTCTACAAGATTTTCGGCTATCCGACCGGGATCGGCTGCCTGATCGCGCACCGGAGCGTGCTCGACAAGCTGCATCGCCCCTGGTTCGCAGGCGGCACGATCACGATCGCCTCGGTTCAGGGCGACGGCTACTATCTCAAGGAAGGCGAGGCCGCTTTTGAGGATGGCACGATCGATTACCTCAATATCCCGGCGGTCGAAATCGGGCTGCGGCATATCGCGGCGGTCGGCATCGACACCATCCACGCGCGCGTGATGGCGCTGACCGGCTGGCTGATCGAGCGCCTGCTGGAGCTGCATCACGCTAACGGGCGCCCGCTGGTTCACTTCTACGGGCCAGCGCACACCGAACAGCGCGGCGCGACAATCACGTTCAACCTGTTCGACCCCCACGACCGGCTGTTCGACTATCGCGTGGTCGAGGACGAAGCCAATCTGGTTAACATCTCGCTGCGAACCGGCTGTTTCTGCAATCCCGGCGCGGGCGAGCAGGCGCACGGGCTGACGCGCGAAGACCTGGCCGACTGTTTCGGCCACGCCGAGCGCATGACCTTCGAGGAGTTTATCCGGGTCATGAGCGGACGCGCCAAAGAGGCAGTCGGGGCGGTGCGCGTGTCGGTCGGCGTCGCCTCCGACTTCGCGGACGCGTACCGCTTCGTCACGTTCGCGCGGACCTTTCTCAACCGCGAGAGCTAGAGGCTGTTATGCACTTTGTGGTCTGGCTTCCAGGCCATCCCCCCATCCTTCCGACCTGCGGTCGGCTTTCCTTCCCCCAGGACGAGGGAAGGAAAAAAAGCCGGATGGTCTCCCCTTCCCTCATTTTGGGGGCAAGGGGCCGGGGGATGGGGGGCTTTGCTCGGC
>JADLHR010000233.1 GCA_020848665.1 Anaerolineae bacterium | reverse complement strand
GGCCTGCTCTAATACAGCGATCGCGTCCTCCGGACGCCCGGTATCGAGATAGAGTGTGGCGAGCTTGTCGAGCACCTGCCCGATCTCGGACCACGCCTCGCTGGGACGCAGCGCGCGGATCGCCTCCTGGAACGCCACTTCCGCGCCCTCCGTCCGGCCAAGCCGGGCCTGCAGGTCGCCAAGCAGCATCAGCAGCTTGCCTTCGCGCAGCGGGTCATTTAGCTGATCGGCCAGCGCCATGCCGCGATCGACGTAATTGAGCACGCTCTCGTAATCGGAGCGCTCCAGGCTGAGCGCGGCCAGCGCCTCCAGCGCCGCCAGCTCGTCGCTGACGTTACCGTTGGCGTGATACGTGTCGAGCGCCTGGGCATAGTACGCGATCCTGGTTTCGGCGTCCGGCATGTCTGCGGCGTCCTGAGCGAGATGGCGCAGCCGGGCCGCCTCGGCGCGCGATAATGGCGCCGGCGCGGACAGTTCTTCGGGCATCGAAGGCGGCGGCGCGGCGTCTTCAGCCAGCGGCAGCGCCTCGGCCGGCTGCTCAACCGGCGCTTCGACCTGCGCCTCTACCTCGACCAGCGCTTCCGCCTGGGCCTCGGCCTGCGCTTCGACTGGCGCTTCGACTGGCTCCTCAACAAGGCCCTCGACCGGTTCTTGCGGCTGTTCCTCGGCAAATTCTTCAACCGGCGCCTCGGCGATATGCTCCAGCACCGAGGTCAGGTCCTCGAACGCGGCGTTGACCTCGTCCAGCGGCTCCAGATCGGTCGCGTAGTCCAGCCCGGCGGGCAGCGTATCCTGCCCCTCAGACACAGGCTCAGACACAGGTTCAATCTCAGGCTCAACCTCAGGCGCGACTTCCTGCTCGACCGGGAGAGCCGCTTCGACGGCGGGCGCTTCCAGGGGCGGGAGCGCCCGCTCGGATGGCTCGAATACGTCTTCCTCGACCGGCTCGTGCGCCCACGCCAGCAGCGGCATACTGGCCGCCTGTGGCTCGTCGAGCAGATGCCAGAGCCACTTCAGTTCGGTCTGGAAGCCGCGCGCCGCCGCGAAATCATCGTCACCGGACGGATCGAGACGCAGAACCAGCTCCTCAAGCTGCTCGGTGCGGCCATGCCGCGCGGCGTAGCGCGCCGCCGCCAGCACCGCGCCGATTTCCGCCGCAAGGCGGTCGTGACGGGCGCCGTCGTTGCCGGCGGTCTGCTGTTTAACATAGCGCACCAGACCGCCAAGCTGCCGGGCGCGGAGCGCGTCGAGCTGATCGTTGCCGCGTAAAAATGCGTTGGCGAAATGGCGCACCAGCTCGTGCGCGCGGTAGGTTGGCTCACCATAGACGGAATAACTCGCCGCGAAGCCGCGCCTCACAAGCTGGCGCAGCGCCGGGCGCAGCGTCTCTGCCGAAGTTTCGGCTACCTCGGCCAGCAGCGCCTCGCTCGCCCCGGCCCCAAACGTTGTGCCGAGCAGCAGCACCGTCCCTTGCAGCGCCGGGGGCAGCAGGCGATACGCCGCCAGGATAACCGCCAGCATGCGGTTGACCGCGCCGCGCGGCAGATCAGGAAGCTGCGCGCGAAAGTCGTGCGGCGAGACGCCAGAGGCCGCCAGCGCGTGCCCGGCGATTGTGATCGCCAGCGGGTAGCCGCCGGTCGCCTCGGCCACGCGGTTGATCTCGCCCACATCAGCGTCTACATTCGGCCCGGACACCAGGATCAACAGCGCCTCGGCGTCGTCATGATTCAGCGGCTCGACTGCGTGGCTCGTCCAGGGTCCCTCGCTCCGGTGCGCATGCGTCAGCAGGACGGGCAAATCGGCGCAGCAGGCCTGTACGAACGCCCGCGTCGCCGGTAGATTCACTACACCGTCGAGCACGGTCAGCGGACGGTGCGCGCGCAGCAGATCGCGCACAATCGCGCTGTGCTCCGCCTGGTCGCCATCTGGCAGCAGAACCGCGCCATACGCCCGCGCCACGCGCGCCAGCAGCGAGCGCAGCGAGTCTTCGGCTACGTCCAGCCACAGGACGCCGCCTTCTGCCCCGGCCCGCTCGGCGGCGACCGCCGCCGCCAGCGCGGACTTGCCGCTGCCCGGCGCGCCGTAGAGCAGAATCGGGTGGTTAGCTTTGAGCGCCAGATGCACCGCCGCGATGTCCGAATCGCGGCCCAGCATCAGATCTGGAGGCCGCACCGGCAGTTGGTCAGAGTCGTGCAAGGGCGCGTTATGGGGGGCAACAGACGGTTGGCTCATGAGAGAGGCTGCCTTCCGAACCAGGGCGCAGGGTTGCGTGCCAAAATGGATTTAAGAGCAGTATAGCAGAAGCGGGAAGCTTCGACTAGCAGCGGGGACCTGGCCCGCTGGCGGAAAAACACCCGGCAGGGAAACGCCGGGCGCGCAGGGTCCAGGCAGGGTTGCAGGCCAGGGTCAGGCCGGAACAACGGGGTGGAGTGGAGTCGCCTCGCTAGAGGCTGTTATGCACTTCGTGGTCTGGTTTCCAGGCCCCCCCCATCCTTCCGACCTGCGGTCGGCTTTCCTTCCCCCAGGACGAGGGAAGGAAAAAAAGCCGGATGGTCTCCCCTTCCCTCATTTTGGGGGCAAGGGGCCGGGGGATGGGGGGCTTTGCTCGGC
>JADLHR010000232.1 GCA_020848665.1 Anaerolineae bacterium | reverse complement strand
GGGCGCCTGCCTCGCCCCGGCCCCTGGGAAACTCTGCCAGTCGATTCACAGGATGTAAGCACCAACCCCGGCGAGGACCTGGCCGAGATGGTGCGCTACTTTGTGCATTCCGTGCGCGGCGAGCGCGCCTGGCTCTGGCCGCTCGACCAGGCCAAGCCCGCCACGTATCTGTGGGAGACTTCGCCCACGCGGTTCATTTTCGTGCGCGACTACTTCCTCGCCCTGGGCGCTGATCACCCCTGGTACCGGCGGCTCGACGGCGCAGTCGAGGAGCGTGTCCGGCACGAGCTGTTCGAGTGAGCGCGCTGTGACCGAGCCTGCCTATATCACTATTGGCGACGACGGCTATCTGACGCTCTATTGGGGCGATGGCGCCGAGATGCAGAAGATTATCCTGGCGCGCGGGCCGCGCGCTCGCAGCGGCCCCGGATTGATCGCGGATATCGAGGCCCTCCGCTGGTGGGCCTGGGAGCAGGGGTACGAGGTCGTCACACCTGCCTATGATCTTGAGGCGCCGCCGATCGCGCTGGAGCCAACCCAGGCTGATCTTGAGCGCCTCGATCCGGGCGAGATCGAGGCGCTGCTCGATGATCTTGATGAACTCGATGCGCCGGGCGCCTGGTAGCGCGCCAGTGCGCAACCTACAAATGGAACATGATTTTACCGCTTTCGCCGCTCATGAAGACGCGATAGGCCTCGTTAAAATCTTCCAGCGCGAACTCGTGCGTTACCAGCTCGCTCAGATCGACCGCGCCGGACTCCAGCAGGCCGCGCGTCTGGTACCAGGTATCCCACAGCCGCCGCCCGACAATGCCGCGCACAGTCGCGCCCTTAAAGACGACGTGCTGGTTCAGGTCGAAGGTGAAGGGACCGGGCGTCAGGCCCAGCAACGCCGCTTCACCACCATATTTCAGCACCGCGAATCCCTGGTCAATCGCGCTGGGCGCGCCCGACATCTCCAGCAGCACGTCCACGCCTTCGCCACACGTCGCCTCCAGCAGCGCCGCCACGACATCCACTTCCCCAACATTGAATGTCAGGTCTGCGCCAGCGCGGGCGGCCATCGCCAGCCGGTAATCGCTGACATCGGTCGCAAAGACCTTGCGCGCTCCGGCGGCCTTTGCCACCGCGATCGCCATGACGCCGACCGGTCCGCAGCCGGTTACCAGCACGTATTTCGCGGACACATCCTGCGCCATGGTTGTGTGCACCGCGTTTCCAAAATTCTCTTCGAGAACAGCGATGCGCAGCGGGAGATCAGGCGCATTGCGCCATACGTTCTGCGCCGGGATGGCAATATACTCGGCAAATCCACCGTCGCAGTCCACGCCGATGATCTGGGTGCGCTCGCAGATATGCTCGCGCCCGGTCCGGCAGTAGAAACACTCGTTACAAACCACGTGGCTTTCCAGCGACACCGGGTCGCCAACTGCTACGCTGATCACGTCCGGGGCCAGCGCCGCGACTTCGCCCGTCACCTCGTGGCCGACAATCAGCGGCGGCTTGATACGCCCTTGCGCCCACTCGTCCCAGCGGTAGATATGCAGGTCGGTGCCGCAAATTGACGCGGCGCGTACCCGCACCAGCACTTCGCCCGGCTTGATCTCCGGCACCGGCAGCTCGGTCATTTCGAGACCTGGGCAGCGGCCAGGCTTGATTACGGCCTTCATCCTATCGGGAATGGAATGCGCCATTCTGCAAAAACCTCTCTTGGCAGCGAAAGAAAAGAAAGTGACTTTTGCTCCATTGTAGCCGCGCCCTATCCTGGCTACAAGTGCGAGGCGGCCTGCATTTGGCCTGCAATCGGCAAAAAACGAGGCGCTGTGCGCGCCTCGTTCAGCGAGATCGACAAGTGCAGGCGTTATCCGGAAGTCTCTGGCTCCGGCGCCCAGTCGTTGAGCGGCACGCCTGCCAGCGCCGGGATGGCGGCGATCGTCGCCAGGATGTTGTCACCCGGCGCTTCAGCCTGATAGCGGAACGCGCCGCTGTCTTCTTGCAGGCTCAGCAGATAGTCCTGCGGGTTATTCCAGTCTGCGAGGTCCTCGTCCAGCGCGAGCAGCGCCTGGATCACGATTGCAGTGGAGCTGGCGTCGCTCAGCGTGCCGAAATCGCTGGGGTTCTGGTACGGCCAGCCGCCGTCCTCGTTCTGAATCGCTGCCAGATAGCCCCGCGCCGCATGTGCAGATTCGGCGGCGTCTTCGCGCGCCAGCGCCTGAAGACACAGCCCAGTCGTGTTCGTGTCGGAAGCCTGCCCGGCCATGAAGCCCCAGCCGCCATCCTCACCCTGCGCGGCAACCAGCGCCTCGACGGCTTCACCGGGCAGCGCGACCCCGGCGTTTTGCAGCGCGATCAGGCTCAGGCAGTGGTCGAAGGCGCCCAGCCCAAAAACTCCATCCTCGGCCTGAAGCGCGATCAGCTCCGCCGGAAGGTCACGCCCACCGAAGTCAGTCGCATCGCCGCCCGCCGCCGCCAGAGCGGTAATGATCTTGGCGAGCTGGCCCGCGCCTTCGGGGACGCCCGCTTCAAGCTGCGCCTCCAGCGCGGTGAGCGGGTTGGTAGCCTCTCCCGTCACGAAGTCGCGGGGGTCTTCGCCCGCCGCCACAATCGCGACCACTGCATCAGCAGTCGCGCCCAGGTCGCTCTCCGGCGCAAACCCGTTCGAGAACCCGCCGTCGTCATTCTGAATCGTCCCCAGATACACCAGCGCCCTGCCAGCCGCATCCTCAGGGTCCTGCGCCGCCGCGCTGCTCCCCATAACAGCTACCAGCGCGAAGATTGCGAGGCCATAGACAAATCGCTTCATCGTCCGATCGCTCCTTTTGACACCGCCCTGCGTAAAAACAAAGGCGCCTTTCAAAAAAGGCGCCGCACCTGCAAACAAATACGTCGCGCCACCTCCAGTCCACGAGAGATGAGTCTCGCTCGGCTTCAGGCGGGTAACCTGGCTCTGCACGCGCTGCGCGTGCACGACAGTTGCGGGACAGCGCCGGACTCCGACCGGCTTCCCCCGATATGATCGCCGCTTCCGGGCGGACAATCACCTGAAACCTGCTATTTGATTGTGAACATCACTATACCGCGTTGGGGCTGGATCGCCAACTACTCCGCCGGGCGCTCTGGAGCGCCGGGCGCAGCCAGCGCGGTGACGAATGCGATGGCGTGCTCGTGCGTGTGGCTCAGGCTGACTTCCCACAACGCGAGGCCGAGCGTCACGGCGCGCTCCTGGGCCGCGCCGTGCAGAATCAGGCGTGGGCGGCCGTTCGCCTCGGACTCGATCTCAATGTCGATCCAGCGCACCACGCCGATTCCGCAGCCGAGCGCCTTAGCCGCGGCCTCTTTCGCGGCGAAACGTGCCGCCAGCCTAGCCGCAACGCCGCTGCACTCAGCCTGCTCGCGCGCAGTGAAGAAGCGTCGAAAAAACCGCTCGCCATGCCGCGCCATCGCCCGCTCGACACGCTCGACTTCGATCAGGTCTACGCCAATTCGCAGCATCATCCGAGCCTCATTCAACGCTCAGCGCCGGGATCGGGCCGGCGACAGCCAGCGCGGTGCGATCAGCGTCAAGGTAGCGGCGCGCCGCCGCAACCACCGCCTCCACCCTGACGGCCTCGATCAATGCGGCGTAACGCTCCAGGTAGCCCAGGCCCAGCGCATGGCGCTCCATCGAGAGAATCGCCCCGGCCACCCCTTCGTTGCGCTCCAGTTGGAGCGGCAGCCGTCCGATGAAGTTCGCCTTGCTGTCGGCCAGCTCCTCGCCGGTCACGCCGTGATCGAGCAGCCGCCGGATTTCCGCGCGAATGGCGCTGACCGCCTGCTCGACATGCGCCGGGTCCACCCCCGCCACGACACGCCATGCGCCGGGGCCGAGGCCGCCATCCAGGTGGCTGTAGCTGTAATAAGCCAGCCCGCGCTTCTCGCGCACCTCGGCGCCGATCCGGCCATACATGCCGAACACGCCGAGCACATTATTCGCCAGGTTTGCCGCGTGCCAGTCTTCGGCTGAACGCGCCGGGCCGGGGACGCCGAGCACCAGGTCGGCCTGGCTCTTACCTGGAACCAGCATTGTCTCGCTGATCGCCTCGGCCAGCGGCGGCGCGTCCGGCACGGCGATCGAGCGTGACGCCGCCCCGTCCGCCCAGTCGCCGAAGACGCGCTCCGCCGCGTCGAGTGCTGCGCCTGGCTCAACCGCACCCACGATCACCACGATCAGCCCGCGCGGACCGTAATGCTGCCGGTGGAAATCGCGCAGGTCATCCCCGCTGATCGCCGCCAGCGTGTCGAGCGTCCCGCTGGATGGGCGGCTGTACGGGTGATCCGGGGGATAGGCCAGCGCCCGGAACATCCGCCCGGCGACGTAGCGCGTATCCTGCTCGCGGATTTTCTGCCCGGTGATCATTTCGCCGCGCAGCCGTTCTACCTGAGCCGGATCGAAGGATGGACGGCGCAGGCTGTCGCTCGCCAGGTCAAGCAGCAGCGGCAGGTCTTCGGCGAGGCTCTTGCCGCTGAAGCTCGCCGTGTGAAGCCCGCCGCCGATGCCAAGACTCGCACCGTTGCTTTCGAGCGCCTCATGGATCGCGGCGAAGCCGCGTGCTATCGTGCCGCGCAGCAGGCTGGCCGCGGTGAACACTGCCAGCCCCAGGCGACCGGGCGGGTCGAAGATGCTCCCCGCGTTGACCGATCCCGCGATCACAACTGATGGCGCGTGGGGGTTCTCGCGCGCGAGGATTACCGCGCCGTTCGGCAGCTCGCGCCGGGCGATATCGTGCGGACCGGGCAGCGCGCCGGGCGTCATACGTCGCTCACTTCGTGATCGCTGGGCCTCACCGGGACGAACGATCCGACCGTGCGCTGCGAGCGCCGCAGCAAACGCCGCGCAGCGTCGCACACCTCGTCCAGGGTAACAGCCCGCAGGTGAGCAAGGTAATCTTCGTACCACGTGTAGCTCGAGAAGTTCTCGGAAAATGCCAGCCAGAACGCCTGCCCGGTCACCCCTTCCGTGCCGTAGGCGAACAGCGCGGCGGCCTGTTTCTTCGCCTTGTCAAGCTCGGCGCACGTGAGGTCGCCTGCCGCAATACGGTCGATCGCGGCGTCAAGCGCGGCCTGCACCTCGCCGGCGCTGCGGCCATCGCGTATCGTGACCACCAGGCTGAACAGATGCGGGTCAATCGACGGATACAGCGCGCCGCCTACCCCGGAAGCCAGCTCTGTCTCGACCAGAGCGCGATACAACCGCGAGGTGCGGTTGCCGAGGCTGCCGCCT
>JADLHR010000231.1 GCA_020848665.1 Anaerolineae bacterium | reverse complement strand
CTTCCGTTGGCCGTCACCGCCATCTCAGCGGCCTGACAAGAAGCTCGCCGCCAGCCAGACAGTGACGGGTAGCAAAAAGCAGCGAGGGCGGTTGCGCGCTCCCCGCTGCTTTTTTGTTCTGGCTAACGGCTAATCGCTAATCGCTGCCGCAGGCGCTTCCGGCTCGGGCACGTCGCGGCGGAACTGGCTCATGTACAGGTCATAGTAGAAGCCCCGCCGCGCCAGCAGCTCAGCGTGCGTGCCATGCTCCACGATCGCGCCGTCCGCGATAACGTACACCTGCGCCGCGTTGCGGATCGTGCTCAGCCGGTGCGCGATCACAAAGCTGGTCCGCCCGCGCAGCAGCTTTTCGAGCGCCTGCTGGATCAGCCGCTCGGTGCGCGTATCGACGCTGCTGGTCGCCTCGTCCAGGATCAGCAGGCGGGGGTTCGCCAGCGCCGCCCGCGCGATTGCGAGCAGTTGGCGCTGGCCCTGGCTCAGGCCGCTGCCGCGCTCGCCGAGCACCGTCTGGTAACCGTCCGGCAGGCTGCGAATAAAGTCATCGGCGTGAGCCAGCGTTGCGGCGGCGATCACTTCGTCGTCGGTTGCGTCCGGCCGGCCATAGCGGATGTTCTCCATCACCGACTCGCTGAACAGAAACGTGTCTTGCAGCACCAGCCCGATCTGCTGGCGCAGGCTGGCGGCAGCCACGTCGCGCACGTCGATGCCGTCGATCAGCACCGCCCCGGCGTCTACGTCGTAGAAGCGCGGCAGCAGGTTGATGATCGTGGTCTTGCCCGCGCCGGTCGGCCCAACGATGGCGATCGTCTCGCCCGGCTGCGCGCTCAGGCTGACGCCGCGCAGCACCGGCTCGTCCTCGTTGTAGCTCATCCACACGTCGCGCAGCTCGACGCGGCCCTCAATCGGCGGCATCGCGCGCGCGCCGGGCTTATCGGTCACGTCCGGCTGCTCGTCGAGGAACTCGAAGATGCGCTCGGTCCCCGCGATGGCGCTCTGGATGTTGGTCCACAGCGTCGCGATTAACTGGATCGGCTGGTTGAACTGCTGCGAATAGGAGATGAAGGTGATGATCAGCCCCAGCGAGATCGTCGTGCCGAGCAGGTCCTGGCCGCGCAGCATGAAGATGCCCCCTACCCCGGCCACAATCGCGAGCGCGATATAGCCCAGGGCTTCGAGCGCAGGCATCAGCGCGCTGGTGTAGGCGACGGCCTTGATGTTGGCGTCGCGGTTGGCGGCATTGGACTCGCGGAAGCGCGCGATGTTCTCGTCCTCACGAGTAAAAGCCTGCGCCTCGCGCACCCCGGCGATGTTCTCCTGCAGGTCGGCATTGACGCCGCCGATCTCGCGCCGGGCGCGGCGGAACGCCTTGCGCGCCTGCTGCGAGAACCAGACTGTCGCCAGCACCATGAACGGCACCGTCACCATCGCGATCAGCGCGAACGGCACGCTGCGCCGCAGCATGACGAACGTCAGCCAGATGATCAGCAGCGCGCCGCGCACGACCTGCACCAGCGCGAAGCTCAGCGCCTGCTGAAGCGTGTCGGTATCGTTGGTCATGCGGCTCATGATGTCACCCGCCTCGTGCCTGGCGTAATAGCCGAGCGAGAGCCGGTGCACCTGCCGGAAGATTTCCAGCCGCAGGTCGCGCAGCACGTGCAGCCCGGCCCAGCGCATCAGGTTGAACTGCAAGCCGGTCATCACCGCGCCGAGCACGAACAGCCCAATCAGCAGCAGGACGATTGTCCCGACCCCGGCCAGCGCCTCGTCGCGCGAGCGGGAAGCGTCCGCGTCGGCGAACCAGCAGTTGCTATCTGCCGCCTGGGCGGCGCCCGGCATAAACCCACCGGGCGCCGCCGTCGCGCCCTGCGTGGCAGGCATCAGGTAGCAGTCCACCGTCTGGCCGATCAGGTCCGGCGTGAGCACCTGCGCCCACGCGCTGACCAGCGCCAGCGCCAGCACCGCCAGCAGAAAGCCGCGCCGTCCTCGGAAATAGCCCCACAACCGGCGCAGCGTGACCGAGGTGCTTTTCGGCTTGAGCGCCTCGACCTCAAACAGGTGGCGGCGATCCATCATGAGCGCACCTCCTCTCCGGCAGCCAGCACATCGTCTGGCGCGGCGTCTTCGACCAGCTGCGAGTTGTAGATTTCGACGTAGATCGGGCTGGACTCCATCAGTTCCTCATGCGTGCCGCGCGCAGCGATCCGCCCCTGCTCCAGCACCAGGATCAGATCGGCGTTCAGAACAGTGCTGATGCGCTGCGCGATTACGAAGCTGGTCCGCCCCTGCATTAACTGGTCGAGCGCCTGCTGGATGCGGTATTCGGTGGCGAGATCGACGCTGCTGGTCGAGTCGTCCAGGATCAGGATGTGCGGGTCGAGCAGCAGCGCACGGGCGATGGCGATGCGCTGCTTCTGCCCGCCGGACAGCGTCGCGCCGCGCTCACCGACCGGCGTGTCGTAGCCCTGCGGGAACGAGATGATGAAGTCGTGCGCCTCTGCCGCTTTCGCTGCGCGGATCACTTCGTCGAGCGGCGCGTCCGGGCGGCCAAAGGCGAT
>JADLHR010000230.1 GCA_020848665.1 Anaerolineae bacterium | reverse complement strand
TGCAGCGTCCGCATCAGGTTGGCGGTCTCAGTGGTAACGTGCAGGCAGGCTGACATCCGCACACCATCCAGCGGGCGCTCCTGCTCGAACCGCTCGCGGATTTGCCGCAGGACCGGCATATCGCGCTCGGCCCATTCAATACGATAGCGTCCGCCAGTCGCCAGGCTCAGATCGCGGACATCATGTTCAACCGTCATACATCTGTCTCCTCAATACTGGTATAGAGTCCGCGCCAACGGCAGACTATCGGAAATTGTAACACACAATCGCGCGCCAGACGGGCGATCAGTGGTACCAGTGCGCGATCTCCCAGAAGATGCCATCGTAGGCATCCGCCATCGGGCCGACACGGCCCACAAAGTAGACGGGTCGGGCCTCGGCTGGCGCTGGCTCAAGCGGGATGCGCCCGCCAGCCACTCCCACTACGATGCCGATCCCGCCAGCGCGACAGGCCTCGGTAATAGAAGCGCGCAGCCGCCCAGCCTGCGAATCGATCGCGCCGTTCCCGAAGGGTAGAAGCAGCGTGTGGACCGGCTGCCCGGTGCGCACCGCGATCAGCTCGGCTGACGTGCAGATTTCGTACCGCAGATCGTCAGGCGTAATCCCCGCTTCAGCCAGATTCCGATGGCTGGTGGTGTGCGTCGCCAGCTCGATCCCGCGCGCCTGCCAGCCAGCGGCGCAGTCCCACAGCGCGTCATCCTGCTCCTGAAGCTGAACCAGCCGCCCGCCAGCGCAAACCACGACCGGCTGGGTGATAATGCCTACCACCGCCGGGACAGCCCGCTCCAGCAGCACGTCGATCATGCGCGCGATAAATGCGAAGTTGCCCGATCCGCGCACCAGCGTCAGATCATCGATCGTGATGATCGCAGGGCGCGCGGGCAGCGGCTGCGCTCCGGTTAGGCAGTCCCACAACGAGCGGTAGGTGACCGGCGTATACTCACGCTGTGCGAGCCAGTCCAGCAGGCGCGGCAGGTTGTTGAGGTGAGCCTGGCGAGCGTGCAGCATAACCGTTGGCGGAACCGGGACGCACTCCGCGACGGCCCCAGCCGCCGGGGCTGGCAGCATGGACCCGGCTGACGCCGCAAGAAGCTTCAGAAAAACGCGCCGCTGCATCGCTACACCCCGCGCCGCCGCGCCGGACCTTCGATCATGGGGCTATAAATGCGAAACCCCAGCTTCTCGTAGACGTGAATCGCCGGGGCGTTGTCGATGCGGACGTTGAGCACAACCGGGTCCAGCCCCGCCGCGAGCGCCTCGCGTGCGACCGCCGCCGTGCAGCGCGCCGCGAGGCCGCGCCCGCGCCGGTCCGGCCGGGTGAAGACGTTGCCGATCGCGGCCACACGCTCGGCGCACGACCAGACGTGCGTGCCTGCCGCCGCGATCAGCGCGCCTTCGTCCCAGACGCCGAAAAACGTGCCGTGCTCGATCTGCCAGGGGCTGAAAGCGATAATTTCCTCGCCCGGCTCGGCGGCGTGCCGGAACAGATCGGCCAGCGCGGCGGCGTGCTCGCCGCTCAGGTGGGCGACATCATCCAGCGGCGGCGATACGAATGCGCCGGGGTCGAGCGCCATGCGCCACTCGTGATGCGGATGGTGCAGCGTGTACCGGGCGGAGAACACCGGCTCCAGCGCGGGCGGCAGCAGGGTGTAGACCTCATCGGGCAGATCGTGCGCGTCGAGAATGGCCGCGACGCCGTCCGGCGCGCCAAACGCGCAGAAGACCGCCGGGTCCAGCCCGCGATAGACCAGCGCCAGCGCCTCGACACGCCCCGTTGCTCCGCACGCCCCGTAGAACACCGTATGCGGCCAGAAAGCGGCGTCGAGATCGCCCAGCGCATATGCCGTCAGGATACGATCGCGGTCGAGAAAGGCGCGGATCGGCGCGGGATCGTCCAGCCGCGCCGTGCGCCAGCCGGTCAGCGCAGCCACACGTCCAGCGCCCCCTGATCGTCGAAGGCAGTACGGAAACGCGCCACGAACTCCGGCAGCGTGAAGGTGTGGTTCTGCGTGCCGTTATGCTCCAGCACATACGCCGCCGCGACCGAGCCAAGCTGTCCGCACAGCTCCCACCCGAACCCCGACGCGATCCCTTTCAGCAACCCAGCGCGATAGGCATCCCCGACCCCGGTCGGGTCCACCAGCCGCGCCACAGGAAAGACCGGGACGAAGTAATGCTCGCCACCCGCATAGATATGTGAGCCTTCGCCGCCGTGCGTGACGATCAGCGTCTTGCCTCCGGCGATCAGTTGTTCGCGCGTCAGGCTGGTTTTGTTGGCGATCATCGCCCACTCGTACTCGTTGACGATCAACATGCTGCACCGCTCGGTGCCGTGCCGCAGAAAATCGGCGTCAAGCCAGATCACCTGCTGGCTCGGATCAAACAGGAACGGCACGCCACTCTGGCAGCACTCGTCGGCCAGCTCCGACATTGCGATCGGGTCGTTCGGAGCAACCACAACCAGGTCTGGACGGCTATTGACCGCCTCGGCCAGCCGGTAGCCGCGCGAGTACGCCATTGCCCCGGTGAAAAACGAGCCGATCTGGTTGCTGTCGCTATCCGTATTGACGAAAAAGGACGCGGTGAATACGTCCGGGATGACGCGCACGGCCGAGGTATCGACGCCGTTCACGTCCAGCCAGGCGCGGTAATCGGCGAAATCGACGCCAGCGGTCCCCATCAGAATCGGTCGCTCGCCGAGCAGCGCAAGGTTATAGGCGATGTTCGCGCCTGCCCCGCCGCGCTCGCGCACCAGCGTTTCGACCAGAAAGCTGACGCTGATCCGGTCGAGCTTGCCCTCGATCAGGTGCTCACGGAACCGGCCCGGAAAGCGCATCAGGTAGTCATACGCGATCGAGCCAGACACAACGATCTTCATCTCGCGCCCTTCTTTGCTGTACGCGGCTGCGCTGTTGGCAAGCCGATCGACGGGCAAAACAGCCGAAGTATACCATTAAACGCGCATCCCGAAACTTCGAACAGGGCCGCGCGGTTGCGCAGGCCGCGCACCTGGGCTACTGTTCCCGGAGACGCAGCACGCCACGCGAAAGGAGCCGCTATGTCGCCGTCCGATCCGTCGCCCGGCAGCCCATCCGATAATCGCGCGATGCCGCTCTCGCCACTGATACCGGGCCGGGGCGGGCGTCCCACTTATTCGCTCGACGCCTTGCGAGAGCTGGTCGAGCGCCAGTTCCAGGCCGAGACCGCCGGCCGGGATGATATTCTCGACGACCTGACCACCCCCGACGACCAGCGCGCGCTGTTGGCCGAGATCGCCGATTACG
>JADLHR010000229.1 GCA_020848665.1 Anaerolineae bacterium | reverse complement strand
CAGGCCGGGAACGCCTTCAATATCATCCCGCCGGGCGCAGAGCTGCGCGGCACGATCCGCATGTTCCGCCCGGACGTGCGCGACCGGCTGGTGACGCGGATGCGCGAGATCGCGCAGGGTGTCGCGCAGGCATACGGGTGCAGCGCCGAGCTTGAGGTGCAGGAGCTGACTTTGCCAGTCGTCAACGATCCGGCTGTGACGCGGCGGCTGCGGAGTCTGTTTGCGCGTATCCGGCCCGATCTGCCGCAGAGGGCTGACGTGCGGACCATGCTGGCCGAGGATATGTCATATTTTCTCGACGCGGTGCCGGGCGCGTACTTTTTCGTCGGATCGGCGAATGCTATGCGCGATCTGGCCTACCCGCACCACCACCCGCGCTTCGACTTCGACGAAGCGGTTATCCCGCTGGCGGTCGAACTGCTGGCGGCGGCGGTCGCCTCGTACGTCCTGCCCGGCGACGCGGTGGGTAAATAACCTCATGCCGCACGTTAACATCTTCCGATGGCGCACCGGCAACGGCTGGATCGTGCTCGGCGGCGGCGGAAGCTGGCTCGATCCGGACGTGCAGACAGTCGAGGCCGCCATGCTGACGCGCACGCTGTCGCAGGGGCCGCTGGCTTACGTCTGGGCCACTGGGGACCTGGAATCCGCCGACCGGCACATGGAAGCTCTGCGGGACCTCGGCGCGCGCACCGGGTATATGGTCGATGTCGTGAACGAGGATGATGAAGCCATTTATGAGCAGCTCAGCGAGGCGGGCGTGATCATTCTCGGCGATGGGCCGCGCACGCGCGCGCTGCGCGAGGCGCTGTCCGGGGTCACGCTGGGCGGGCTGGAAGAAGCGTTCTTCCAGGGCGCGACGATCTACGCCGCCGGGGCAAGCGCCGGGCTGTTCGGCGCGGCGCTGGTTGAGCAGGGGAAGCTGGTTGATGGCGCCGGATGGCTGTCGTCGGCGGTGATCCTGCCCGGCTACACGCCCGATCAGGCTGCCGATCTGCGCGCCTGGGTGCGCAGCGTGCCCGAAGGTTACGGCCTCGGCCTGGGGCCGGGCGCTGGACTCGCGCTGGGGCCGCAGGGCGAG
Source organism: Anaerolineae bacterium (assembly GCA_020848665.1). GTDB lineage: Bacteria > Chloroflexota > Anaerolineae > Aggregatilineales > Aggregatilineaceae > DYGX01. The sequence goes on along the minus strand of JADLHR010000229.1, from coordinate 2,167 downwards.
GTCGAAGTGCTGGGCAGCGGCGCCGTGACCGTCTTGCTCGGCCAGCATTTCGATCCGGGGCCGGGGCTGGCGGGTCAGGACTGATGATGCGCCAGGAGCGCGCTGATGACTGAGGAAGCCCGCCCGCCGGTGGCCGCGCGCGCCGCGCCGATTCTCGCTGAGGCGCCGTACCGCGTTGTCTCGCTGGCGCCGAGCGTGACCGAATCGCTGGTCGATCTCGGCCTGGCTGACCGGCTGATCGCGGTGACCGACGCCTGCACGCAGCCGCCCGGTGCGCTCGATCATCTGCTGCGCCTGGGTGATCCCGCCGCTCCAGACTGCGCGCGTGTGATCGCGTTGCAGCCGGACCTTGTCTTCATCAGCGACGAGTTCAACCATCCCGCCGACGCCGAGACGCTGCGCCAGGCCGGGCTGATGCTGTGGGTCACCGGGCCGCGCAGCGTGTTCGAAATGCTTAACCTGCTGTGGGACCTGATGCACGCTTTCGACCACACGGCGATGGTCCCGCGCGTGCAGGCTATCGAGCGCGCTTACGACGCCACGCGCAGCGCCGCCGAGGCTGTCTCTCCGGCGCGTGTTTTCGCGGCGACCGGGCGCGACTCCTGGTGCACCTTCGCACGCGACACTTACGCGGACGATTTGCTGCGTGTCTGCGGTGGGGAAAACGTCTTCGCCGGGTGGACTGAGCCGGGCGTGACGCTCGCTGACATTCTCGCGGTCCAGCCGGAGGTCGTGCTGCTGCCTGATGAGCCGGACGCCGCCTACGAAGATGATGCGGCCTTGCTCGCTGCGCTGGACATCCCTGCCGCGCGAGACAACCGTATTCACCGCATCGACATGACGCTGCTGACCTGGGCGGGCACGCGCGCCGCCTACGCCCTGCGCGACCTGCCGGGGCTGCTGATGCCGGGCAGCGGTTAGCCACCAGCCATCAGCGGCTAGAGGCTGTTATGCACTTCGTGGTCTGGTTTCCAGGCCACCCCCCCCCCATCCTTCCGACCTGCGGTCGGCTTTCCTTCCCCCAGAACGAGGGAAGGAAAAAACCAGAGCGGTCTCCCCTTCCCTCATTTTGGGGGCAAGGGGTCGGGGATGGGGGGCTTCTCTGGGGCGCAAGTTCATAACACGTTCTAGCAGTCAGCGTTTAGCTAAGAACTAATCGCTAGCCGCTGATCGCTTTAGCTTTACCCCCGCGCTGCCTAATCCTCGGCGTGCTCGTGCGAGAACCACTCCAGCCCCAGCGGCATCCAGCGACGGTTGCGCGCCACAACCATCGGCAGAGCTTTGGGCATCAGGTCCGCGACAATCGGCGTGGTACCGAGCGGATCGCCGTCGATCTGCGTCGGCTCCGGCGCGCGGGTGTCGATCACGATCCGCTTGCGGGCGGAGAAGTACATGATCGACTCAGGGGGGAATCCGCTGCCCGCGACGAGGTTGGTCACGCTGTTGAGCACACGCCCAGGGTTCAGCGGGCGCAGCACCCCGGCGTAGAGCAGGCCGTCGTCGGGCTGAATCGCCTCGTTGATGACCGAGATTCCGTTGATCCAGGTCAGCGCGCCGGTCGCGGTGATGAACGCCAGGATGCCCTCGACCGTGATCGGCGGCTGGCCGTCAAGCGAGATCAGGTATTCGATCACGCGCGTTTGCCGCAAGGAACGCAGGCCGGAGATGCCATACGCCAGAATGCCAAGCCGATCCTTGTCCTCGCGCGTGACGTTGTAGGCGACTTCCGCCTCGAAGCCAGTCGAGACACGCAGCACCGAGCAGCGATCCGCGACCTTCGCCAGGTCAATATGGCGGATCAGGCCCGGCCCCAGCGCCAGCTTCAGCGCCGCGTCAACACGGTGTGGCAGACCCAGAAAGCCGGAGACGACGTTGCCCGTCCCGGCCGGGACCCACGAGAATGGCAGGGTTTCGCGCCCCAGCGCGCGGTAGGCGCCGGACACGCCGTCCATCAGCGTGCCATCCCCTCCGGCCACCAGGATACGATCGGCACCGTGTGCGACCCCCGCGCCGATCGCCGCCGCGAAGTCGAACTCCGGCGTGGTGACGTGCAGCGTCACGCGCGGCGAGCGCACCTCGCGCAGCCGCTCGATCACCTCATTTCCGCGCTTGGAACCGGAAGCGGGATTGACAATCGCCAGGACGTGCTTCGGCGCGTCGATCGGGT
>JADLHR010000228.1 GCA_020848665.1 Anaerolineae bacterium | reverse complement strand
CCTTCCCTCGTTCTGGGGGAAGGAAAGCCGACCGCAGGTCGGAAGGATGGGGGGGGTGGCCTGGAAACCAGACCACGAAGTGCATGACAGCCTCTAGAGTTGGCTGGTGATGCAGAATGGGGAGCCTCGCCCCCTGAGTGTAAGCCTGGTTCAAAAACATCGTTAAGCATAACCGGCGAAATCGCCGAATTTGTTTGTGGTGTCAACCAACTAAAAGAATTGTATGAGTATTCGGAAGGTGCGTCAAGCAGCTTGTCATAGTTCCAAACAGATCAGGCTAAAGTTCTGGCTGTCGCCTGGATGCCTGGTCTATAATGGGCGCTCTCGCCGCGCCACAACCCTCGCGGGTCGCGCGGCAGGCAAATGCCCGGTAGGCAGAGGGAGACAGGCATGAAAACGGCTTTGGTCTGTGGCGCCGGTGGGTTCATCGGCGGACACCTCGTCAAGAAACTGAAGCGCGAAGGCTATTGGGTGCGCGGGGTGGACATCAAGCAGCACGAGTTCGCGCCCACCCAGGCGGATGAATTTCTGCAACTGGACCTGCGCGCAGAGGAGAACTGCCAGCAGGCGCTCAGCCTGAGCGGCGGGACGTTCGACGAGGTCTACCAGCTCGCGGCAGACATGGGCGGGATGGGCTTCATTCACTCGGCGGAGTGCGAGATCATGCACAACAGCGCGCTGATCAACATCCACATGACGCACAACGCCGCGCAGATGGGTGTGCCGCGCTACTTCTTCTCCTCGTCGGTGTGCGTCTACCGCGACATGCTGCCCGGCGAGCCAGAGATGACCGAGGCCGAGGCCATCCCTGCCAACCCGGATAACGAGTATGGCTGGGAGAAACTTTATGCCGAGCGGATGGCGATGGCCTACGAACGCAACCGGGGCATGACGGTGCGCATTGCGCGCTTTCAGAACTGCTACGGACCGGAAGGAACCTGGACCGGCGGGCGCGAGAAGGCCCCGGCGGCCATTTGTCGTAAAGTCGCCGAGGTTGAGGACGGCGGCACAATCGAGGTCTGGGGCGATGGATCGGCGATCCGCTCGTATACCTACGTTGATGACATGGTGGACGGCATCTACCGGCTGATGCACTCCGACCTGCGCGGCGCGGTGAACATCGGATCGCCGCAGTACGTGTCGGTCAACGAGCTGGTGGCAACGGTGGCTGAGGTGTCTGGCAAGCAGATCAACGTCCGCCATATTGACGGACCAGTCGGCGTGCACGCGCGCAACTTCAGTAACGCGCGCATTTACTCGCTCGGCTGGCAGGCGCAGTTCGATCTGAAGGCCGGAATTGAACGGACGTACCCCTGGGTCGCAACGCAGGTCAAAGCAGCCCAGGCGCAGCGGGGAGCGTGAGCGGCTGACCGGCCGGGCGCTCAGCCAGCCGTTGAGGTCTACCTGTAGCGTTGCGGCGGCGAGTTCTTCCAGCGACCAGAGGATTGTCCACCGGGACGCGGGCCGGCGGTTTAACGCGCCGGCCCGCTATCGTGCGAGACCTTGTCTGCCGGGTGATTCAGGCGCCGGTGGGGCAGAGCGTGTCGATCCACAGCTCCTGCCCGCCGATCGCGAAGTCGTCGATCGGACCGGCGAGAGCCAGCACGCCGATCTCTGGCGTCAACTGCGCGACCGCGACCTGCACCCCGCCGATGGTCGCGCCATTGATGTCGGCGAAGTCCGCGAAGTTCTTAAAGTCCCCGTTGATGCGGATGTTAAGATTGCCGCCGTACTCGCCGAACCAGAGGGTCAGACCAGACGGCGTGCCGGGAAAGTCGAACGCCAGGTTGATGTTGTTGGTGTTGGCTTCATTGCCGGCGCTGCCAGCCTGACCGCCGCTACCGATCACCGCCATGCCGCCGCTGGTCGAGGTGCCGTTGCTCCAGGTGAACGGCTCGACGGTGATCGGGACGCCCGCGTCAGTGAACGTGCTGCCGACCGCATACTGCGCCCCGACCTGTTGCTCCTCGAACTCGACGCAGCACACGTCAACCGGCGGCTCAAGGCTGAGCGAGAGCGCGTCCAGCCCCAGGAAGTCGGCGGCGGGTTGGAACGCTTTGATCAGGTCATTGTTGGGACGCAGCACGCTGCCGCCGACTCTCAGCACATCGCCATCGGTGAAGCTTGTCTCGCCCCGGTATAGAATCTCGGTTGAGAACACCAGAGCGGCGCGCTCCGGCTCGCGTGGACCGGCCAGGGCATCCAGGCCAAAGTCTACGCCGCGCTCGGCCAGCCCGGCCGGGATCGGCGGGTCGAGCAAGACTTCTTGCCACAGCACTTGCCCACCGCTGCGCGCTGATAGAACGTCACCGTCCAGAATCGGACGCTGGCCCTCCGTCCGCCACCAGGTCCCTTCGACCGAGAACCAGATATCGATGTCGAGGTCGGTCAGCACGTCTTGCAGCTTTCCGCCGAGCCAGTCTTCCGGGACGGTTCCGCCGATCACGTCGAGAAAGCGCTGGATGCCGTCCGGCCTGCCGACAAAATGCACCCCGTCGAGGCCGAGATCGAGCGGGATGTCGAAGCGGAACAGCAGCGCCGCGTTCGGAATGCTTGCGCCGTTCGTGAACAGCAGATCTCCGGCGCCAAAGTTGCCGTGCGGGCTGTCCAGCTCGGTCGAGAAGGCGACCAGCCGCTCGTCAACGGCGAGGATGTCCAGCGCGTCCAGGCCGAGATCTTCGCGCACGTCGAAGCGTTGCAGCAGATCACGGTTGCGGACGCAGACCTGGCCGCTGGGGCTGAGCACATCCCCATCCGAGACATACGGATCGCCGTCGTATGCCTTTCCCTCGCGCATCATAAAGTCTTCTTCGGTCGAGAAACCGGCTTCCCGGCACAGCTCCAGCGGATAGTCGCCCTGAGCGCGCGCGTTCAAGACCGGCGGCGCGGCCCAGACAAGAGCCGCCCCCACGAGCATAATCCTCAGCAATTTCGCCAGCATGTCGCCCTCCTGCGGGGGTCGATGGACGGTCGTTCTGGTAAGATCAATGCATGCGGCGGGCGCTTTTCACAGGGTGGGGGCTGGACCTGCGGCGCGGTTGACTTCGGGGAAACGGTCAGCATACAATTCGATCAAGGTGTGACACTTCAGCGGCGCCACAGTTACGGCCCTGATCGACGCGATGCGCGGGCTGGCGCTGGCCGGAGTTCAAGAGCGTGGAACCACCGAATTATGAGCTTAAAAACGGGCAGACTTATGCGGTATTTGAAGACCTGAGGCGCCAGCGCCCGGAGCAATTGGCGCGGTGGCGAGTGAGGAGCGGAAGACACGATGGCGACCGAATTCACGATATTGATCGAAGACCGGCCGGGGGCGCTGGCGCACCTGGTGGAGGCGCTGGCGCAGAGTGGGATCAACATCATGGCGATTCACGCGACGTCCTGCCCAGGCCAGGGGTTTGTCCAGTTGATCACCAACAACAACGACGCGACTGTGAACGCGCTGCGTGACGCCGGGATCGACTACACTGTGCGCGAGGTGCTGCTGATTAATCTGGTTGATCAGCCCGGTTCGCTGGCGCAGCTCGCGCGCCGTCTGGCCGACGTGGGCATTAACATCAACGCGGTATATATCACCATGAGCGGCCAGATCGTCCTGGATACCGACGATCTGCCGCGCGCCCAGCGAGTCGCGCTGGGGCTGGCCTCGGACCGGGGCGCAGTACGCGGCGGCGAGTAGCGGAAACGCGGCGGTAAGTCAGCCAGCCAGCGCGCGCACGTCGAGCGGCTCGCCTTTGCGCGCGTCTCGCACCAGCGTGATCGCTGCGCCGGTGCACTGTGACTCGCAGATGCCACAGCCGAGACATTTTTCCCAATCGACGACGGCGCTGCCGTTGACCGCGATCGCGCCGAACGGACAGGCATCCTCGCACACCCCACATGACAGACACGCAGTCTCATCAACCGCTGCGACGTAGCCCGACGAGATGACCATCGGGACGCCGCAGCGCGTCAT
>JADLHR010000227.1 GCA_020848665.1 Anaerolineae bacterium | reverse complement strand
GTCGGCGGGCTGGCGCTCGGCTATTCGGCGATTTTTCTGATTGAGCTGGCGCTGCTGCTGGTGATTCTGCGGCGGCGCTGGGGCGGGATCGACGAGCGGGCGCTGTTTCACACTACGCTGCGCACGCTGGCGGCGACGGCGGTCATGGCGGCGGTCGTGCTCAGCGTGGACGCGATCTTCGGTCAACTGGGCTGGCATGACGCGGGGCTGCTGATCAGCGCGCTGCGCGTGCTGGCGCTGGCCGGGGCCGGAGCGATCGCCTTCGTAGCGGCGGCGCTGATCTTTGGCGTGCGCGAAATCCGCGCCCTGCCCCGGCTGGTGCTGCGCCGCCGCGCCGAGGCGCCGGAACAGGCCGAGCTTTAGCGGGCTGCTCGCCAACGCACGCTTCCCTGGAACGCGCTGACTCTCGCCTGCCGCGAGTTTGGCAAGCCTCCGGCGCGGCGCTATATTCGGACCAGCGTCAACTGGCGGTTGGCGCATAGGCTTGGCATCCGCCAAAAGCAATTGACCGGCAGCTAATCATGAGAAATCGAGCATGACCATTGAGATCGTCAAGCTAACGCTTGGCCCGGTGCAGACCAACTGCTATATCGTGGCTGACACTGGCGCCGACGACGCGATCGTGATCGACCCGGTAGACAACGCGCCGCTGATCCTCAAGACAGTCGAACAGCGCGGCTGGCGCGTGCGCGAGATCGTCGCTACGCACGCGCACTTTGACCACATTATGGCGAGCGCCGAGCTGAAAGACGCGACCGGCGCGCCGTTCCGCCTGCACCGCGCCGACGAGCCGCTGCGCCAGGCTATGCCGCAGCAGGTCAGGCAGTTGATCGGGATCGATGTGCCGCCCGCCGCCGAGCCGGACAGTTTCCTGGTGGAGGGTGACCATGTCACCGCCGGCACGATCGACCTGGCCGTGCTGTTCACGCCGGGGCACTCGCCGGGCCACGTCAGCTTTGTTCTCACCAGTGAGCAGACCGTCTTCTGCGGTGACGTGTTATTTGCGGGCAGCATCGGGCGAACTGATCTGCCCGGCGGCGGTTACGAGACGCTCATGGAGTCGATCACGACGCGGCTGCTGCCGCTGGGCGATGGCTACGCCGTGCTGCCGGGCCACATGCAGAACACCACCATCGGTCACGAGCGCGCCACCAATCCTTACCTGATCGATTACCTGCGCGCGCGGCGCGATTGAGCGCGGGCCGCAGCCGATGCCCTGTCTGGCCTGCCTGCGCATCTGGCGCGCGCCGGGGCAGCGGCGCGCCGTGTTTCCCTGACGGAGCGCGTGATGACCGTCTTTGACCGGCGGCGGCTGAGCTTCTTGTGGCGCTACCTGCGCGGAAACACCCCCTGGGATTCGGGCCTGGTCCCACCGGAAGTAATCGATTGGATCGAAGCCGCCGAGAGCGAGACCCTCTCGCCGGGACGCGCGCTCGACCTCGGCTGCGGCACAGGCACGACCGCGATCTACCTGGCGCAGCACGAATGGGACGTAGTCGGGGTGGACTTCGCCTTGCCCGCGATCTGGCAGGCACGGCGGCGAGCGCGGGCGCATCATCTGACGCCGCGCGCGCGCTTCTTTCGCGGCGACGTGTCGCGGCTGGACTTTCTGCCGGACGATCCCCCATTTGATCTGGCGATCGACATTGGCTGTCTGCACGGGTTGTCTGCATCCGAGCGCGAGGGGTACGCCGCGCATCTCGCCCGCCTGCTGATGCCGGGAGCCAGCTATCTGCTGTACGCCTTTCTGCCGCGCAGCGGGGACGGCTCATTCGGCGTGGACGCGAGCGGGCTGGCAGCGTTGTTCGGCGCGCGCTTTGAGCTGACCGGCGAACAGTACGGCATCGAGGTCACCACGCCGCAGCCGAGCGCGTGGTATACGCTTCGCCGGACGGACACGCCATGACGCGCCACGCGGCCCACGTGCTTCTGCTCTTTCTCGATGGCATCGGCCTGGGCGACGACGACCCGGCGATCAACCCGTTCGCCGCCGCGCGCACACCAGCGCTGGACACGCTGGCAGGTGGGCGGCGCTGGCTGCGCGCCGCGCCGCGCCACGACAATGGCCGCGCCGTGTTCATCCCAACTGATCCGCGCCTCGGCGTGCCGGGGCGTCCGCAGAGCGCCAGTGGTCAGGCCACGATCCTGACCGGCCTCAACGTCCCCGCCGCGATTGGCGAGCACTATGGCCCGCGTCCCAATCCGGCCATCCGGACGCTCGTGCGCGCCGACAATCTGTTCCTGCGTGTGATCCAGTCGGGCGGCAGCGCAGCGCTGATCAACGGCTATCCCCCGCGCTTCCACGAAGCGATCAACAGCGGCAAGCGCCTGCCTTCGGCTTACCAGGAGGCGGTGCTCGGCGCTGGGCTGCCGATCTTTACCGAAGTCGAGATGTACGCCGAAACGGCCATGAGTTCGGACTGGACCGGCGAGGGCTGGCGCAGCGAGCTAGGCTACACGGATACGCCCGTGTACGGCCGCGCCGAAGCCGGGGCGCACCTCGCCCGGCTGGTTCGCCAGCGCGATTTCACTTTCTTCTCGCACTGGATGACGGATGTTGTCGGGCATCGCGGCCCGCTGGAGCGCGGCGTCGCCCTGGTGGAGCTGTTCGACGACGTGCTGGCCGGGCTGCTCGATGCCTGGGATGACGCGCATGACCTGCTGGTGATCACCAGCGATCACGGCAACCTCGAAGATGTCAGCGTCCGCCAGCACACGCGCAACGACGTGCCGACGGTCGCGGTCGGCGCGGCGCGGCATAGCTTTGCGGCGGGCCTGCGCGATCTGACCGGTATCGCGCCGGGAATCCTGCGCGTGCTGGGGCTGGACGAGCGCGAAAGCAGCGGCTAGAAAGTTAGTCTTTCGCTAACAGTTAACGACTAATCGCTAATCGCTTCAAAAATGATGGTATGATCAGAGTAGCAGTATCGGCAGCAGAGGAAGGTCCCGCGCATGAACCGTATCCTCGGCATCTGCATCCTGCTTGCCCTTCTGGTCCCCGGCGCCCGGCCTCTGATCGCTCAAGACAGCGCGCCGTGCGCTCCAATAGACTACGTCACGCGGCATCTCGATGATCTCGCGGTCGTCTGCTTCGACCCGGCTACGCCTGAAACGGGGGTGTATCACAACGCCGACGAGCGTTTTCCGCTGGCGGCAACGCTGAAGATCGCCATCCTGGCGGCCTACGCCGAGCGGATCGATGCGGGTGATGCGGCGCTGGACGACACCTATCCGGCAGAAGCGGTCGATGCCTATTTTCTGCCGGGCAGCGACGCCGGCGGGCACGCGCTGTTCGCCGAGGAGATCATCGCCGGGCGGCGCGAGCTGACGCTGGACGACCTGCTCGGCGGGCTGATCGTCTACAGCTCCGACGCGGTGGCCGATTTCCTGCTCGCGCGGCTGGACCGCCCGGCGATTGTGTCGCTCTACCAGCGGATCGGCCTCCTGCACACCGATACGCCTGTCGGGACGCTGGGTCTGTACCTGGTGATGAGCAATCACGAGACGGGCAGCGCCGATCCGGGGCAGTTGAGCAAGGCGGCTTTCTGGAAAGAGCACGCCTGGCTGGCAGAAAAGTACCTGACCGATGCGGCGTGGCGCGAAGCTGAGCGCGCCTATCGCGCCCGGCCGGATGGCGGGCTGCCGAACTATGCGGTTCAGGCGGCGTTCCTGGCACGGTTCGGCGCGCAAGGCACCGCCGCTGACTTGACGGCGCTGATTCAGGCGGCGTATTCCGGCGAGGCGCTGGCGCCGGGTGCGCAGGCGATCATGCGCCGCTATCTCGACTGGCCGCTGGCCGGAGCAACGCCGCTGGACATCCATTTCGCCCATTTTGGAGCCAAGAGCGGCATCTGGCCGGGGGTTCTGGCCGCGACCTACTACACGATTGATCACGCCGGGCAGGCCACCACACTGACCGTGCTTCTGCGTCAGATTCCGCCGGAGCAGTGGCTGGAGTGGCTGGCGACTTTCGAGCCGCTGCAATTCGAGCTGGACTCGATCCGCACACGCTGCGGCGCGCTGCAGGAGTCGCTGGCGAACTAGCCTCGGCGCAAGGATGACACGATGACGAATCTCGGCAGCGAAAACCTGACGCACGATGATCCGATACAGGGCGATCCGGCGCAGAGTGATCCGGCGCGCAGCCTGTACAATAGCGACGACCGACGGCAGATTCTCGCCCTGGCGCGCGAAACACTCGAACTCAGCACGTCTACGCGCCAGACGCCGCCAATCGACCTGGATATGCTGCCGCCCGCGCTGCGCCGTCCGGCAGCCTGTTTCGTCTCACTGCACCGGCGGGTCGATGGCGCGTTGCGCGGCTGCACCGGGACGCTCGTCGCGCGCCGCCCGCTGGCCGTCGAGATCGTGGAGATCACCATTCAGACCGCCTTCAACGACCCGCGCTTTACGCCGGTGCGCGCCGCTGAGGTACCCGATCTGCGGATCGAGATCAGCGTGCTGACGCCGCCGCAGCCGCTGGCGTTCGACAGCCCTGACGACCTGATCGCCAGACTGCGCCCGCATATCGACGGCGTGACCCTGCGGCTCAACGCGCGCCGCGCAACCTTTCTGCCGCAGGTTTGGGACGCCTATCCCGACCCGGTGATCTTCCTCGGCCTGCTGAGCGAAAAAATGGGCTACGAGCCGGACGCCTGGCGCGACCCGCGTCTCGAAGTCGAGACCTATCAGGCGGTTGTCGTCGAAGAATCGTAGTCCCGCCGCCTGCCCTGCGCCCGGCTGACCAGCCTTGCATCCCCCCGGTCGTCTGCTACAATCGGACTTCTGGAGCAAACATCATGCCACTTTTTGTCCGAACGGGCGAAGCCGCCGGGCTTCGTCTTTTTCCATCCTGCGCTTTCACGCACCGCCGCGTGGTGATAGCGCTGATTCTGCTGGCGTCGCTGGCCCTGGCCGCCTGCAACGACGAAGACCTGCCCCCTATCGAGCATGTGCTGGTCGTGACCGCCACGCCGGAGCCGGGCACAATTCTGCTCGTGATCACGGTTACGCCGGACCCGAACGCAACACCGCTCGCGCCGGGCACGCCCGCCACTGCCGCGCCGAGCAGCACGCCCGCCCTGAGCCAGACGCCGCTGGCCTCCGCCACGCCGCAACCAACCGCTACCCTGCTCCTGATCGCGTCGCCCGGCCCCAGCCCGTCGCCCGCTGGTCCGCTGGTCACGCCGACCGGGGCGCCGGAGCTGTTCCCAACGATGGTCGTTGCGGACGTGCCGATCGCGGAGCAGGTTTTCGAGCACGGGCGGATGTTCTGGATTCGTCACAACCGGCAAATCTGGGTGATGGTCGCCAGCCCAGATGACCCGCAGCGGGGTGACTGGCTGTGCTATTACGACAACTTCGAGGAAGGCGAACAGGAGCTGGACCCCGGCCTGATCCCGCCGGACGGCCTGTACCAGCCCCGGCGCGGTTTCGGCAAGCTGTGGCGCACGCACACCGATCTGCGTGAGGCATTGGGCTGGGCGCAGACGCCGGAGTTTGAATTGACCAGCAGCTATCGCTACATCGCGGGTGGCGAGGTGTCGGGCGACGCCTACTTCCCCGGCCCCGGCGAGCACCGGCTGACCACGCTTTACAACGACGTGATCTCGTTCTTCGAGGGCGACGTGCGCGGCGAATGCCAGGGTGGAACCTGGCGCCTGACCCCCACTGAGTAAGCTCGCCCTGATCCGCAGATCAAGCTGCGCCGCCTGCGGGCGGCGTTTTGATTCCCCGCCAGCGCGCTACCTTATGCTCCAAATTCGTATATGGTATAGACAGAGCACTTGACCGGCTGTGCACAGCGAGAAAGGCTTGTCATGCGCGAGTGGCAGCTTAACCAGGCGTCCCCGATGGCGCCGCGAATCGCCGCCGACGCCCGCACCGGGCGCACCAGCCTCTACGACGACCAGGTCTGGCAGCTCCGGCTGGGGCAGCCGGACGAGCCAGCGGTGACCCTGGAAACGCGCTACGGCGGGCGTGTCGGTCTGGCGCGCGTCGTGCCGATCTGGACGGTCGGGCGGCGGCAGGTGATCGAGACGCACGGTTATCACCGCCCGCCTGCGCTGACCGCGTTCGCGCCCGATTATCTGCGCGTCACCGCCGAGCCGGCGCTGGGCCTGCACGCCACGCTGGAGTACTGGACGATGGAGTCGCAGGCGGTCGGCGGGCGGATCACCTGCCGCAACACCGGGCAGCAGCCGCTCTCCTTCCATCTGGCGATCGCGGCGCAGGCCATCCGCCAGAACGCGACGCTGCGCGCCGTGTTCCTCTCGCTCGACAATGGCGGCACGGCGCTCCAGCTTGGTCACCTGGCGCACCTTCAGCCGGTGCTGCTGGTCGAAGGTGGGTCCGGCAGCGGTGTTAACCCTCGCCTGGGACGAACGTTCGACCTCGCGCCGAGCGCGGCGGTAACGCTGCGCTGGGTGCTGGCCGGGCTGCCGCAGCGCGACGAATCGCTGGCGCTGGCGCACCGCTGGCTCGCCCGCGCCTGGGACGGCGAGCTAACCGCAGTCGAGCGCCGGGCGCAGGCCGCCCCGCAGATCGAGACCGGCGATCCGGACTGGGACGCGGCGCTGGCATGGAGCATCCAGGTCGCGCTGCGCAGCTTCCTGGCGGCGACCGGCAACCTGCCGCATCCGTCGCCGGTCAGCGCACGGCTCCCGGCTGCGGGCTACGCGGTCAGCGGGACGCTCGCAGGCGGGTTCAACGCGGCCTGGGGCGGCCAGACCGCGCCCGACGCGCTGCTGATCGCGCCGCTGGTGGCGCTCGCCGCGCCGGACCTGGCGCGCGGGCTGGTACAGAACTTCCTGGCGGTTCAGCGTGACGATGGCTGGATCGACGCCAAGCCGGGCCTTGATGGACAGCGCGCCCAGGTGCTCGCCCCGCCGCTGCTGGCGTCGCTGGCGCTGGCGGTCTACGACTACACGCGCGACGACGCCTTCCTGGCAGACTGCCTCGACGGGCTGGCAGCGTTTTTCCGCCGCTGGCAGCGCGCCGACGTGGACCGCGATCAGGACGGCGCGCCGGAATGGCAGCACCCGGACCAGGGCGCCAACACGTCCAGCCCGACCGTCGCCGCCAACCGCCGCTGGTCGCAGGGCGTCGATATTTCGGCGGTCGAGGCGCCCGACTTGCTGGCGTACCTCACGCGTGAAGCGGGCGCGCTGCGCCGCGCCGCCGAGATCGTGGGCCGGGGCGAGGTCGCTGCTGAGTTCGCCGGGCAGCACGCGGCGCTGGCTGACCGGCTGCGCGAGTTTTGGAACGGCGAGCGCGGGGTTTTCGAGTATCGTGATCGTGATACGCACGCCTGTCCGACGGGCGAGCTAATCTTCAACGCCAAGGGCGATCAGCCGCTGCGCGAGCGCCTGCCGCTGCCGCAGCCGAGCCGCCTGCTCCTGCGCGTGATCGGCGGGCTGAGCCACCGCCCGAAGCTGACGTGCTCGATTGAAGGGATCGACGCACGCGGGCAGGGCGCGCACGAGACGTTGGACGCCAGCGCCTTCGAGTGGTATCGCGGCATGGGCAGCGCGACGACGCG
>JADLHR010000226.1 GCA_020848665.1 Anaerolineae bacterium | reverse complement strand
GCCGATGTGGCGCTGGCGTGGCTGCTGCATCAGCCAGCCGTCACCGCGCCGATCATCGGGCCGCGCACGCTGGAGCAACTGACCGGCAGCCTGCGCGCGCTGGAGATCACGCTTAGCGAGAGTGACCTGAAGGCGATTGACGCGATCTGGCCCGGCCCCGGCGGCGCCGCGCCCGAAGCTTTCGCGTGGTGAGACGAAAAGCAGCCAGAGGCAGCTAAAGACAGCTAAAGACAGCTAAAGACAGCGAAGAGCAGCAAAGAGCAGCGGCAAGGCGATATTCTCACCACCACTGCTTTCTGCTGCTTTATAGCTGTTCTTAGCTGTTTCTTGCTACTTTTTGCTGTTATTCAGGCCACCGGCGTATTCTCGCCGGAGCCGGACCGCGCTGGCCCGGCGCGGGACGCATCCCGGTGCGCGCGCCATTCCTCGCGCAGCATGACGAACGCCAGCAGCGCGACCCCGATTGAGATACAGCTATCGGCCACGTTAAAAACCGGAAAGCCCGGCACGTGGAAGAAGTCCACGACATATGCCTGTCGCACGCGGTCGATCACGTTGCCCAGCGCGCCGCCCAGTTGCAGGCCGAGCGCGGCCCGCACCAGCCACACGCCGCGCGGAAGCTGGCGATAGAAGTACAGGATCGCCAGCGAGATCACGGCGGCAATGATCAGGAAGACCTGCCCGCCGCCGGGGAAAATCCCGAAGGCCGCGCCGCTGTTCCGCACATGGGTGATGCGGAAGTACGGCTCAATGAAGTCTACCGGCATCCACGATTCGCCGCGCGCCAGATGCGCGACAACATACGCTTTGGTAACCTGATCGGCGAGGATCACCAGCCCGGCGATCGTGACCAGAATCAGCCAATGCGCCGCCGTTGTGCCGGGCAGAGGCCGATCCGGAGCGGCGTCGCTCACTGCGCCATCCCGGCGTTATACTCGCGCTGTTCGGCGCAGCGCAGGCAGAGGCGCGTGTACGGGATCGCTTCCAGGCGCGCGATATCGATCTCCCGCCCGCAGTTCTCGCAGATGCCGTAGGTGCCCGCTTCATAGCGCGCCAGCGCGTCCCTGACATCGCGCAGACGCTCCTGCGCTGCCTGATAGGTCGAGTGATTGATCTGCTGATCGTGGACGGCAGTGCCGTCATCCGCCGGATGGTTGGTGTACCCCGTCCCCCCCTCAGTCAGATCATCCGAGGCGTCCATGTCCGCCAGATGGCTGCTGATTTCCGCTTGCAGCGCGAGCAACTCGCTGAACAGCTCGTCTTTGGTCGTGACCATGTGTTCCTCAACTTCTTCCCTTGTCCAGTCCAATACAGCAGCGCGGCGCCCGCTGCACCCGCTGTTTCGATTGTAGCCGACTCAGGGGGACGGGTCGAATCGGTTGATCATGCTCACACGCGGCGCACGCCGATTGTCACGCGCTCACCGTCGAACTCAAAGGCGCCGCTGTACGCGCCGTCCTCGGATAAGCCCTCGCGCAGCGCGTCGGCCAGCGTCTCGGCGCGGATCGTATCCGCGTGGGCCTCAACTGCCGCGCGCAGGCGGTCGGTGGCCTGATAGCTGATCGTGATCCGGTCGCTGATCTCGAACCCGGCATCCTTGCGCAGCGTCTGGACGCGGCGCACGAACTCACGCGCCAGCCCTTCGCGCACCAGGTCATCGCTCAGCGTGGTTGCCAGCGCGGCCAGATAGCCATAATCCTCGGCCACAGCGTAGCCACCAGCAGCTTCCTGCTGGACCTCGACCTGATCGGGCGCGACGGTGTACGTCTGCCCGTCCACTTCGACCGTGATCGGCTCGCCAGCCAACAGCGCCCTGGCCCAGCGATCCACGTCGGCGGGCGCGCCTTCACGCAGGGCGCGCTGCACCTTCGGGAAGTCACCCTTCAGCGCGCGTCCGAGCGCCTGCGGCAACGGGTTGAGTCGGTAGCTGACCATCTCCGCCGCCGAAGACGCGACGCGCACCTGCTTGACGTTCAATTCCTCGGCGATCGTGCTCGCCAGCGCCTCGACCACAGGGCGCTCGGCCTCGGCGCGCACGACGAAAACCACCTCGGCCAACGGCTGGCGCACCTTGAGGTTGGCGCTGTTGCGCGCGGCGTGCCCCAGGCTGACCAGCTTCTGCGCCAGACGCATATCGTCCATCAGCTTCGTATCGATCAGCGCCGCGTCCCACTCCGGCCAGAAGGCGAGATGCACGCTCTCCGGCGCGCTGGCGTCCTGCTGCGCGACCAGGTTGCGGTACAGCGCCTCGGCCATGAACGGCATGCTCGGCGCGAGCAGCCCGGCGACCGTCGTCAGGCACTCGTAGAGCGTCTGGTAGGCGGCCTGCTTGTCGGCGTCGCTCTCGCTTTTCCAGAAGCGGCGGCGCGAGCGGCGCAGGTACCAGTTGCTCAGCCGGTCCACGAACTGGTCGATGGGCCGTGTCGCGCCAGGTACGTCATAGGTCTCGTAGGCGCCCGTTATCTCGCGGACAAGATTGTGCAGCTCGCTCAGAATCCAGCGGTCGAGCGGGTCGCGCTGCTCGACCGGCACACGCGCCGCCGCCGGGTCGAAGGCGTCCAGGTTGGCGTAGGTCACGAAGAAGCTGTAGACATTCCACAGCGTCAGGGTGAAGCTGCGCACCACGTCGCCCACCAGCTCGACTGAGAAGCGGCGCGGCTCGCCGGGCGGCCCGGCGGTGTACATATACCAGCGGAAGGCGTCGGCGCCGTATTTGTCGAGCACGCTCCACGGCTCGACGATGTTGCCGAGGCTCTTGGACATCTTGCGGCCCTGGTCGTCGAGGATGTGCCCCAGGCAGATCACGTTCTTGAAATCGGTCTGCCCGAACAGCATCGTGCTGATCGCGTGCTGGCTGTAGAACCAGCCGCGCGTCTGATCGACCGCCTCGCAGATATAATCCGCCGGGAACTGGTCTTTGAACTTGTCTTCGTTCTGGAACGGGTAGCCCCACTGGGCGACCGGCATCGCGCCGCTGTCGAACCACACATCGATCAGCTCAGGCACGCGGCGCATCGTCCCGCCGCACTGCGCGCACGGGAATGTCACCTCGTCCACATACGGGCGGTGCAGGTCGAGCGCCGACTGATCCGCGCCGGACAGCTCGCTCAGCTCCGCCACGCTGCCGATGCAGTGCATGTGGTCGCAGTCCGGGTTGTCGCAGCGCCAGACGGGCAGCGGCGTGCCCCAGTACCGCTCGCGGCCCAGCGCCCAGTCGCGCAGCTCTTCGAGCCAGTTACCGAAGCGCCCGTCCTTGATGTGCGCCGGGACCCAGTTGATCGTCTGGTTCTGCGCGATCATCGCGTCGCGGTAGCGCGTCGTCGCCAGATACCACGTCGAGCGCGCGTAATACAGCAGCGGCGTGTGACAGCGCCAGCAGAACGGGTAATTGTGGACGTACCGCTCGACCTTGTACAGCAGCCCGCGTGACTTCAATTCGTTGGTGATCAGCGGGTCAGCGTCTTTGACCCACATCTGCGCCCAGGGCGCGACCTCAGCGATGAACGCGCCTGCCGGATCGACCGTTTGCAGGATCGGCAGGCCATACGCGCGGCCCACGTCCATGTCGTCTGCGCCGAACGCCGGAGCGATATGCACGATACCAGAGCCATCGTCCATGCTGACGAAGTC
>JADLHR010000225.1 GCA_020848665.1 Anaerolineae bacterium | reverse complement strand
ACGCATGTTAGAGAGTAAGGCCGATAACGCCCCGTTCTGGGAGCCAATCACTCCCGAAGACGAGGTGCTGGCGCGCCAGGTCGCGCACGCGCGCGACGAGCACCTGCTGCTCGACCCGCGTCCGCCGTCCGAGACCAATGCGCTGATGCTGGCCGCCATGCACCGCACCGGACCGGTTTTCTGGCTGCTAGTTGTCGGCCTGGGCGGGATGGTTCTGGCGCTGTTCGTAACCTGGGGGATTCAGATGGCCCTGGGGCTGGGCATCACCGGCTTGAACCGCTCGGTGATGTGGGGGCCGTACATCGTCAACCTGGTCTACTTCATCGGTATCGGCCACGCCGGGACGTTTATCTCGGCGGCGCTGCGCCTGATGCGCTATGACTTCCGACGGCCTATCGCCCGCGCGGCGGAGACGGTGACACTGTTCGGACTGGCGATGGCCGCGCTGTTCCCGCTGATCCACCTCGGCCGTGTCTGGAAGATTTATTACATGATCCCGATCCCGACCGAACGCCAGTTGTGGCCGAATTTTCACTCGCCGCTGCTGTGGGATGCGACCGCGATCACCACGTACCTGATCGGCAGCACGCTGTTTATGTACGCGGCGCTGATTCCAGATATGGCAATGGTGCGCGATCATGTCACCGGTCTCCGCCGGAAAATCTACGGCGCGCTGGCTTTTGGCTGGCGCGGGACCGAAGGCGAATGGTTGCGGCTGGAGAAACTGAGCGACATCCTGGCGTTCATCATCATCCCGGTGATGTTCTCGGTGCACACAATCGTGTCGTACGACTTCGCAATGGCGATCCAGCCGGGCTGGCACAGCACCATCTTTGGGCCGTATTTCATCACCGGCGCGCTGTTTTCCGGCGTGGCGGCGGTGATCCTGATCATGGCCCTGGTGCGCAAGGGGATGGGGCTGGGCTACTTCATCCGCGAAGAGCATTTCAACGCGATGGGCATTTTCCTGATGATCCTGTCGATGACATGGGTGTACTTCTACTTCACAGAGTGGATCACGAACTGGTACGGCAACCTGCCATTGGAAGCGGCGATTCAGGATATGCTGACTGGCCCGCTGGCCCCGCTGTTCTACCTGATGCTGTTCTCCAACATCATCGTTCCGCTGGGAACGCTGTGGTCAGGCCGGGTGCGCCGCTCGCTGCCGGCGATGTTTGTTGTTGCGCTGTTCGTCCAGATCGGGATGTATGTCGAGCGTGTTCTGATCATTCCCGGAATGCTCTCGCGCAACGAGCTGTCGTTCAACTGGGTCAACTACACGCCGCGCTGGCCGGAGCTGCTGATCACCGCCGCAACCTTCGCGTTCCTCGCGCTGTTGTATATTCTCTGGACGCGCGTCGTGCCGATCATCCCGGTGTGGGAGGTGTACGAAGGACAGGCGCTTCAGGGACGGCGGCGTGTGGGCAGAGCCATTCTTCCGACGCGGACCGACCCCCACTAGGAGGACGACGTGGCTGATACTTTGATCTTTGGGCTGTTTCCCAACGTGGACCCGACTGCGCGCGCCGTCGCTGGACTTCAGGCGATGGGGATCGCTGACGACCAGGTCACGATCATGTCGGCGGCGCCGTATGCGTCGAAGCTGTTCGGGCGCAAGCGCCCGCGCACCTGGTTTCTGCCATTTCTGGCATTGGGCGCGCTCGGCGGGCTGGCAATTGCGCTGTTTATCACGATTGGCACGCCGGCGCTCTACCCGATCTACGTTGGCGGGCAGGCGCTCCTTGCGCCGTTTCCACCCACCGCGATCATGGTGTTCGAATTCGTGGCGCTGGGTGCGATGGTGATGGCCTTTCTCGGCTTTCTGCTGACGTCGCGCTTCCCCCGGCTGGAACCGCTGATCTACGATGAGCGCATTAGCGACGGCTACATCGGCCTTGCCGTGCGCGCCAGCGAGCGCCTGGGCGACGAGATCGCTGCGTTGTTCCATACACACGGCGCGATTGACGTGCGCTATGAAGATGCCGCGCTCGCCCGGACCGGCAACCGGCGCTTTCTGGCGTTCTGGGTTGGGCTGAGTGTGGTGGCGCTGGGCGCGGTGCTCACGCCGCTGCTGCTGACGTACCACATCATTAAAATCCCCTGGGTGAATGTGATGTACAACTCCCCAGCGGTTGGCTTTCAGGAAGGGCCGCGCCGGGCTGCGCCGGAAGGATCGGTGCCGTTCCAGGGACCACGGCTGGTGGCAGGCGAGCCGGCTACCATGCCGCTCGAAGCCAGCGAGAACTCGCTCCAACGGGGCGGGGTGCTGTTCGGCGTCTACTGCGCCATCTGTCACGGGTATGAGGACGGCTCGCCCGGAGCGCTGCACGACTACTTCCCCGAAGTGCCGCCGATCAACAGCGCGCGCGTGCAGAGCCTGGCGTCAAACGAGGTCTTTCTGACGATCACACACGGCCTCAACCGGATGCCCAGCCTCGCCGAGCAGCTCACTACCGGCGAGACGTGGGATATTGTGAATCATGTGCTCAGCCTGGAAGAAGGCGCTGCGCCTGCCGGGCAGTAATGTGCGTTGTTTTATAGCGGGCGGGCAGCGCCCGGCATCAAACGGAGGTCCGTTGTGGGCAAAAGAACCTGGATTATGCTGACAACCGCGCTGGCGCTCGGCCTGTTGGTGAGCGCGTGCGGAACAAATGATCTGGCGACGGAGCTGACCCCTATACCGACGCTGGCGCCGGGTGAAACCCCGGCGCTGGTCGACGCGCTGGCGCAGACTCCGGCGACTCAGGAAGCAACCGCTGAGGCCGAGGGCGGCGGGGATGGTGAGGACGCGCTTGTTGTCGCGGGCGAGGCGCTGTTCGCGTCGACGTGCGCTGGCTGTCACGGCGCGCAGGACGGCGCAGGCCCGGCGCTGACCGGCATGGCGGATCGCGCCGCGACACGCGTCGCAGGGATGTCTGCCGAGGAGTATATTCACGAGTCGATCGTCGATCCGAGCGCGCACGTCGTCGAAGGGTTCGCGGACATCATGCCGAAACAGTATGGCGATCAGTTCTCTGAGGATGAACTGAACAGCCTGGTCGCCTACATCATGCACGCTGGCTCAGCCAGCGGCGGCGAAACGGAAGCGACAGCGGAAGCAACGACCGAAGCGACTGAGGAATCAGGCGCCGCCGCTGCGGGTGATCCGGCCGCGGGCGAGGCGCTGTTCGCGCCGACGTGCGCTGGCTGTCACGGCGCGCAGGATGGCGCAGGCCCGGCGCTGACCGGCATGGGCAAGCGCGCGGCGACGCGCGTCGAGGGAATGTCTGCTGAGGAGTATATTCACGAATCGATCGTCGATCCGAGCGCATATGTGGTCGAGGGGTTCGCCGATATCATGCCGAAACAGTATGGTACACAGTTCTCGGAAGACGAGATCGCGAACCTGATCGCGTACATCCTGGAGCAATAAGCGCGGCCTGCGCGCGATTGGGCTGGCAGAGGGTGGCGTCCCACATGGAGCGCCACCTTTTCTTTGACGCGCTGGTTCGCCGGGCGCGCTCGTGGTAGGATTAGCGCGGAACCGTGCGCCGCCGCTTCGATTGGGACTCTGATCCGGTTATGACCCGACGCTTTCAGACTTCAGGCATTCTGTGCCTGGCGCTGGCGATT
>JADLHR010000224.1 GCA_020848665.1 Anaerolineae bacterium | reverse complement strand
TGATTGATGTACACGCTCGCGCCATAGAGATACGGCGCGCGCAGGATGCGCAGTCCAGCGTCCTGCATGGCCTGGTCAGTCGCGGGCGGGAAGCCGTGCGTCGCGTAGCTCACCTGACCGTCGAGCACAAGCGGGGTGATAGCCTCGGTCTCGCCATACCAGATCTTGACCTCGCCGAAGTTGACCGACTCGGAGAAGATACTGTTCGGCTGCCAGTGCAGCGTCATGAAGCTGTCGCCCACATCGGCCAGCGTGAAGTTAAAGGGGCCGCTGGCGAGGATCGCCTCAGGACGGAATTCGGTGATCTCCGTCTGGAGAGCTTTCCACTCGTCGCTGTCCACTTCAGCGCCGGTCGCGTACAGGTCGAGCGACTTCTGCGCAAGATCGCCATACGTTTCCATGCTGCGAATGGTTGTCCGCAGGATCAGGTGCCGGGCGTAAAGCGACGGGTTGGCAAGCGTGAAGCGGACTGTGTAGTCGTCGACTTTCTCGACCTCGCCGATGTAGTTGAAGTCACCCCACTTCATGATGCGGCCAATGGCATAGGTGCCGACCAGATCATCAGCCGTGATCGGGGTGCCATTGCTCCAGGTGGCATCCTGGCGCAGGTGGACGACGAACGCGTCCTCGCCTTCGAACTCCCAGCTTTCGGCCAGCCAGGGTTCGTAGTCGGCCTGTGCGGCCAGATAGAAGGCCATCGGCAGCTCGACCCAGCGGTAGTACAGCCCGATGCCCGCGCCAACCGCCGGTCCACCGGCGCCGAAGGTGTTGAGGTGCCCGTCTGGCGGAATCGGGTACGGCCAGGCGGCATAGAAGGTCCCTGCCGGCGCGGCCTGCTGCTGGCCGAACACCGGGGCGACGCCGGTTAGCACCAGCGCCAACACGATCAGAAGGGTAATACGTCGCATCTTTTCCTCCACTGGTTTCTATAGACCTAAATTTCGATTCAGGCGCGCTGATGATGCGCCCTCTTCACAATACTCCAGGTAATACCCGGTGTCACTACGCCCAGCCCCACACGTCACACCGCGTGGCGCACAGGGACCGGCAGGCGGCCCGTCGGGGTGAAACGGCCCAGCAGCGCGTCTATCGCAGCTTGCAGGGACGGCGTGCCGTCGCCACACGTGCACAGGATCGCGTCGACGCCCGTCAGAACCTCGACATCGTACGGATTGCGCAGGCAAAGCAGGACGCTTGTCGCAGCGAGGTCCAGCAGCTCCTGCGCCAGCTCGCGCTGTCGTGGGATCAGGTGCGCGCTGCGTGTCGCCACGATGGTTACGCCAGCGTCGCGCGCCATCTGGCGCGCCTGCTCAATCGCGGACGGCCTGGGGTCGGACGGAGTGAGAGCGATATGCAGGATCGACGGGGCCTGTTCGCGCAGCAGCGCCGCCAGCCCGGACGGATCCCGGTGATCGGCTGCGCCCGGCCCTAGCTGCAACGCAAATTCGATCACGGCGATCGACTGGTTCTCCGGATGCAGCGGCAGAAGACCCTCAGCGGCGGCATACAGCACCGTGCCAGCCTCCGCTGCCGTCCGGCAGACGCGCAGATGATCCGGCTGGCGGATCGCGCTCAGGCCGGCCGGATCGACGGCCGGAAACTGCCGGGTAAAAGCGTCGAGGCGCGCGTTGGCGGCATCGATCTGCATCATCGACAGGCGTCCGCTTTCCGCCGCCTGCAACAGCGCATTGAAGGCCGCTTCCTGATATTCGCGCGTGTGCGAGAAAAACATCGCGTCCACACCGGCCAGCGCGGCCAGCACTGCAGACTCGCCTGCCCCGTAGTTCTGCGTGATGGCCTGCATCTCCATACAGTCGGTGACGATCAGCCCCTCGAACCCGATTTCGTCGCGCAGCAGGCCAGTGATGATCACCGGAGACATCGTGGAAGGATAGTCCGGGTCGAGCGCCTCGAACTTCACGTGGCTGATCATGACGCTCGCGATCCCCGCCTCGACCACCGCGCGGAAGGGAATGAGGTCCGTCTCCCACAGAAAATCGAGCGAGCCGCTGACTACCGGAAGGCTGACGTGCGAGTCGGTCGGCGTGTTGCCGTGTCCGGGGAAGTGTTTGGCGCAGGCTCCGACACCCGCCGATTGGAAGCCGCGTACCTGGGCAACGGCCAGCCGGCTGACACGCGCCGCCTCCGCGCCGAGCGTGCGCGTGCTGATGACCGGATTGCTGCTATCGTGACCGATGTCTACCACCGGGGCCAGGTTGAAATTGATCCCCAGGGCGTGCAGTTCTGCGCCGAGCGCCGCCGCGACCTGCTCCGCTAACGCCTCGGAATTCGCCGCGCCGAGCGCCATCGCGCCAGGGCTTTCGCTAAACCCTTCACGCAGCCGGGCGACAATCCCGCCTTCCTGGTCAATCGAGATCAGCGGCGGGTGTTTGGCCGCCGTCTGGAGCGACCGGACCAGCTCGGCCAGTTGCGCCGGGGTATCAACATTGCGAGCGAACAGGATAATCCCGCCGATTCGCCCTTCGGCCAGCCATTCCAAAATGTAATCAGGCGCGCGCAGGCCCTCGAACCCGACCAGCAGCATGCGCCCTACTTTCTCTCGCAGCGAAGACATCAGGCAGCGCCCTTTCTTAAGCATCTAGCACGCGCTCAAACGCGCTATACTCAGGTGAATCAGCCTGTCGAAGCCAGAACAGCTTTACGACCGG
>JADLHR010000223.1 GCA_020848665.1 Anaerolineae bacterium | reverse complement strand
GGGGATGGGGGGCTTTACCCGGCACAAGTTCATAACACGCTCTAGCAGCACAGACTGGTCCTGACAATGAATTCGACCATCAGCCTCACCCCTCGTAGATCGCAGCCGATTCCCAGGCCAGCTCCGAGCTGGCGGATCGCCCGCCGCGCCACCACACGCCCCATTCCCCGGCCGGATCGACCGCTGCCAGCCCCAGCCGCTCGCGGTTGATTCGCAGGCGGATCGCGCCGGGTGTTTCGCGGTACAGCTCCAGGCGATTCGTCGCGCCCGGCGGGTGAAGGCGCGGATAAGCCGTCCAGCGCCACTCAGGACGCAGCGCCGGGCAGTCTTCCAGCGCGGGCGGAAGCTTACCCGGCGGGCAGCGGCGCGCCGTGAGGTAGCCCTCGCCGCTGAGCGTGTAGACGATCCGCCCGCCGCCCGCTGCCGCGATCCACACGCCCCAGGCCGCGCCTGGATCAGCGTTTGCGTCGAGATGAGCGCGCACGTCGAGCGTGAAGCGCCCATCAGGCAACCTGGACGGCGCAGCGGCCCAGGCTTCCGCGCCCGGCGCGAGCGCCCGCGCTGGCCCGCCTGCCCAGGACCAGTCCCCGGCGCGCCACACCTCGCGCGCCGCGCGGGGCGGATCGGCGGCGCGGCGCGCAACCGCCAGCGCGCCGATCAGCGCGGCAAACACGACAATCGTCGCGCCGATCGCTGCCGTTGTCCACAGCCAGCCCGGCGCGTTCTCCGCCGGAATGTGACGTTTTGCAGTATTCATGATGCTATTAGAATAATGGACGAATTCGGCAATCTGCGGCATAATCCCCTATATCGGCGCCTTACCCCCTCAGGATCGCAGATGGCCGACTATCTGGTGAATTATACCTGGGATGCCTCGCTCGCTATGCCGCTTCTGATCGTGACCGTCAGCGGGCGGCTGCTGACCGACCTGAGCGCTCTGCCGCGCATTATCGATCAGGCGCACGCCGTCGCAGAGCAGCATACCGAACGCGACGCGCTGGCGATAGTCTACGATTTCAGCCGCACCGAGCGCCGCCTGCCGCTCGACGCCCTGATGAAGCGCACGCACGTCAGCGCTCGCGTCAAAGCCGTGTTCGTGGTCGGCGCCGGAAGCCGCAAAGACGAGATGGCGGCTCTGATCATGAGCGCGGCCAAGCGCGTGACGTACCCCGTCGAATTCTTCCCCACGCTTGACGATCTGTACGCCGCGCTGCGCGCGCAGAACGCGCTGCGCTGACCCTCTCTGCGTTAACTTGAGTTAACTTGAAGCAGCACCGAGCTTGGGCTTATACTGGAAACAGGCGCCGAGAACTGCATCAACCGCAGGGAGGAGCTATGAAACCGCGCGCGTGGGTCACGTTCGTGTGTATTGTCCTCATGATGTTCCTGTGGATGCCGGACGGCCCGCCGGCCGCCCAGGCCCAGCCGGCCACCCCGTTTCGCATTGATTTTCAGACCGGAACCGATGGCACTGAGAACACGCTGGTCGTAGAGTTGTTCGGACCAGGCGCGTCCGATCCGTTCTGGCGCGTGTCGGTCGCCGAAGCGGCCGGCGACCTGACGCCCAACCAGCTCAACAGCTACGAATTTCCCTTCCCCGGCACGTTCTGCGACGTGGCCGAGGTCCACGTGATCAAGCCCGCCAGCATCCCGGCCGGGGACGACGCGTGGGACATCCGCGAGTTTTACGTTTATGTGGATGGCGTGCAGGTCGCTTTCGACCGGGTCGCCTACGAGGTCTTTTCGCCCTTCACCGCGATGCACTGGCCGATCAACCTCAACTGGCAGGGCACCGAGGCGTATATCTCGCGCTGTTCGGGCGGGGTGGCGCTGCCGGAGCATCGCGGCGAGATGATTCCGATTGGGCCGGGGCTGTTCTCGGTGATCAATACTCCGGTGTTCAGCCTGGCGCCTCCCGCCCTGCGCACTCTGCCGGTGCTGCCGCCCGCCCAGGCGGTGTCCACGCTGCCCCCTGCCGCGAATCAGGTCACCTGTCCCGGCTTCCTGCCGTCGCGCCTGCGGGTCGGGGGGAATGGGCGCGTGCTGCCCGGCGTCGCCAACAACCTGCGCAGCGCGCCTTCGGCTAACAGCCAGATCCTCGGCCAGATTCCGGGCGGCGGGGTCTTCGCAGTCGTCGAGGGGCCAAGCTGTGACGCGGCAGGGATCGCGTGGTGGCGCGTCACGTTCCAGAACCTGAACGGCTGGACCGGCGAAGGGCAGGGCAACGCCTATTGGGTCGAGCCGATGCCCTAGCAGACCAGCGCATACCATGCCGCAACGAGAGCCGGAGGTGAATAAACAGCGCCCAGGGGTGGTATACCTGGGCGCCAGTTTTTGCGCGTAAAACGTTCCGGGCTGCTCGACAGCGTGCGCCAGCGTCAGCATCCCGCGCCGCAGATGGGCCTGTTGCCCCGGTCTAGGTAAGAGACGGAGTTGGCTGAGGCGGCGGAGCTACCGGGCTTGGGGCGGCGGGAGCGCTGAACGCAGGCTTAGCGCACGCACCGGCAGTCCTGGTAGGCAGCGGCGTGCCGTTCCAGACCGCGTCGTAGTTGGGACCCATCGCCTCGACCGGGACCCACAGGCAGTCGCACCCATAGGCGATCTGGTAGTAGCTCGCGCTCGCGTCCACGCCGGTCACCCAGGCGGTCTTGCCAGCGGCGAACGTCACCGGCGGCTCGGTCTGCTTGCCGGGCGACCAGTCCGCAACTGCCTCTGTGATGAAGGTCCCCACAACCGACCCGGCGGGCAGCGGCACGGGCGCGCAGGTGGCGGAGTCGCCGATAATGAAATCGCCCGTGATTGTAAGGATATACGCGCCTGTAAGTGGCCCCCAGGTCCTGGCGCGGATGATGTAGGTGTCGGTCGCCGGCGCGGTGAACACCAGGTAGGAGCTATTATAGTTTATGCAGGGCGCGCCGCCGTCGTCGTTGGAATCCAGCCCGACCATCGCGCTCGAATAGACCTCCACGATCGGATCGAGCAGCGAGCCGGGGGCGCAGTCAAGCTGAATGGTGATCGTCTGCCCGGCTGCAAGGGAAATCGGATAGTCGTCGGCGGTGTTGGTGGGGGTGATCTCCCCGGTGTAGGTGAGCGTTCCGGCTGCCTGCACTGGAGCAGAGGACAGGCTGGCGCCAAACAGAGCGGCGAGCAGCGCCAGGGCGAGGAAAGCGGCTGCGAACTGTTTCAAGATGATCCTCCGGGATAAGGTATAGTCGAAAAACAACTGGACGACGCGACTCCGCGCATGGTGCGCAGACGGGTCGCAGGCTTCCCGCGCTGTCGCGGCGGGCCGATAGGACACTCATATCATACGCGAAAGAGCGGCAAACTTTCAAGCGAAATAAAACTATTAATGTGAAAAATTCGTGAAAAATCGACGCGCGATTCAGCGCGGCTGGACGGCCGAAAATTCGCCTAAAGCACCCTGGCGGGGTACAATGAGACTATCACAATGGCGGGGCAAGCAGCCTGCCTGTATAGGGACGGAAGCGGGCCGGTGGCGGCCTGTGACGCCGATCAGAACGACAACCGGGCGACCCGCGCTGTGTGGGCGGTCGCCCGCATGATTCAACCAGAAATTAACCGCGACTTAACAATCCGCGCTTGGGCGGCGGTGACGGTACAGGCCGATGGATAACCAGCAGGAAGACCCGATGGATATTGGAACGATTCGCCAGGTCAATATCGACGACGAAATGCGCGGCGCGTATCTCGACTACGCCATGAGCGTGATCGTGGCGCGCGCGCTGCCCGACGCCCGCGACGGCCTCAAGCCGGTCCACCGCCGCATCCTCTACGCGATGCACGACATGGGGATGCGCGCCAACTCGTCCTACAAGAAATCCGCGCGCATTGTCGGCGAGGTGCTGGGCAAGTATCACCCGCACGGCGACAGCGCGGTCTATGACGCGATGGCGCGCATGGCGCAGGACTTCTCGCTGCGCTATCCACTGGTCGATGGGCAGGGCAACTTCGGCAGCATCGACGGCGACAGCCCCGCCGCCATGCGCTACACCGAGGCGCGGCTGGCGCGCATCGCCGAAGAAATTCTCGAAGACATCGACATGAACACGGTCGATTTCGTCAGCAACTTCGACGATAGCCTGCGCGAGCCGGAAGTCCTGCCTGCCAAGCTGCCGAACCTGCTGCTTAACGGCACCAGCGGCATCGCCGTCGGTATGGCGACTAACATCCCCCCGCACAACCTGCGCGAGATCGCATCCGCCATCACCTATATGATCGACCGGATGATCGCCTTCGAAGGCGAGCCGGACGACGCCGTCGCCGAGATCACGGTGGACGAGCTGATGGAGCACGTCAAGGGGCCGGACTTTCCGACCGGGGCGCTGATCGTCGGCGGGGCGGAGCTTAAGGAAGCCTACGCGACCGGCAAGGGCCGGATCGTGATGCGCGCCCGCACCGAAATCGAGGAGCTGTCCGACGGGCGCTTCCGCATCATCGTGACCGAGATCCCCTACCAGTTGAACAAGTCCCTGATCCTGGAGCGCATCGCGGAGCTGGTGCGCGACGGGCGGCTGGAAAGCATCTCGGACCTGCGCGACGCCTCGGACCGGCACGGGCTGGCGATCATGATCGATCTCAAGCGGGGCGCGCAGCCGCGCACCGTGCTCAACCGGCTGTTCAAGTACACCCACCTGCAAAGCACCTTCGGCGTGCAGATGCTGGCGCTGGTCGATGGCGAGCCACGCCTGCTGAGCCTGCGGCGCGCGCTGCACATCTACGTCGAGCACCGGCGCGTCGTGATCCGCCGCCGCAGCCAGTACGAGCTGGAGCGCGCCCGCGCCCGCGCGCACATCCTTGAAGGGCTGCTGCGCGCGCTGGCCGACATCGACGACGTGATCGCGACTATCCGCCACGCCGACGACACCGACGCGGCGCGCGCCGCGCTGGTGGAGCGTTTCGCGCTGACCGAAGCCCAGGCCAACGCCATCCTCGACATGCAACTCCGGCGGCTGGCCGCGCTGGAGCAGCAGAAGATCGAGGACGAATACCGTCAGATTCGCCAGCATATCGCCTATTTGGAAGACCTGCTCGCCTCGCCGCGCAAGATTCTCGCGCTGATCCGCGACGATCTCAACGCGCTGGCCGAGAAGTACGGCGACAATCGCCGCACCGAGCTGGCGCTCGACCAGGCGACGCAGTTCAACGAGAGCGATCTGATCCGCGAGGAAGAAGTGCTGATCAGCCTGACCGAGCGCGGCTACATTAAGCGCACACCGGTCGAAGCGTATCGCTCGCAGCGGCGCGGCGG
>JADLHR010000222.1 GCA_020848665.1 Anaerolineae bacterium | reverse complement strand
CTGAACATCACCGCGTAGAATGAGCCGGCGCCCGGCGCGTTACGCAGCGCGAAGCCGTATTCGTGGTAGCCGGGCGAATCTTCGATGGTGAAGTCCGCCTGGATGTACAGATCGCGGTAGGCGGTCCACTGGTCCGGCTCAAATATGCCGAGCCGCCCCTCGTTGATCACCTGGATGCCGAGCGCGCCGTTCACCACATCAGCCGCCGCGTCCACTGAGACAAACGGCGTCCAATCGAGGCGCAGCGCATCGCCAGAGCTGGAGAAGTCGTCAAACACGGCCAGCTCCGCGTAGCCGCACAGCAGCGCCAGCTCGTATACGCCCGCCGAGCCATGCAGCGCGGTCGCAGTCACATAATAGGTCCCATCGACAGGCGGGATGAAGGCGTCAATCAACTGGGTAAGCGGGTCAGCCGCCGGAACCGCCCGCGCCAGCCCGCTGCCGTCCGGGCCGCCGAGGACAAGATCGAGCGCCAGGTCACCGGAGAGCGTGACGGCGCGCAGCGAGATCGGCTGCCCGGCGCGCGCGGTGAAGGTGTACGTTGCGCTGGGCGTTGCGGAGTCCAGCATCCCCTGAACCGGAAGGCCGAAAGTGACAAGCTGCCCGGCGATCGCCTGTGCGCCCGGCCCGGCCAACGCAGCACCCGGCGCGAGCGGGAAGACGAGAAAGACCGCTGCGACTAGCGCGAAGAGAGTGCGGGCGGCGCGAGATGACAATGATTGGCTCCATTAAGACTTGATTGATCATTCATCATTGTATCACAAGGGTATCAATCCTGTCTCGATGGAGCGATGGTACGTTAGTCATACCCGATGCGCCGCAGAACATGCTGCGCGCCGTGCGCTACAGCCACGCAGGCGCGTGGATCGCGAGGCGCGCCAGCACGGCCGCGAAGTCGGGCGCGGCGATCTCCGCGCCGCCTGTCCAGCGCGCGTCTTCCAGCTTGAGAAGGCGTTTCTGCGTCGCGGCGAGGCGCAGGTCCGTGATGATCTCGGTTTCTTTGCGTGGACGCAGCCGCGTGAAGCGAGGAAAGAATGGCAGCGCCTCGGCGTCAGCAGGCGGCATGAAGGCGTACAGAATGATCTCTGTGTC
Source organism: Anaerolineae bacterium (assembly GCA_020848665.1). GTDB lineage: Bacteria > Chloroflexota > Anaerolineae > Aggregatilineales > Aggregatilineaceae > DYGX01. The sequence goes on along the minus strand of JADLHR010000222.1, from coordinate 2,307 downwards.
GTCCTGCAACAGGTGAAGCGCCATGCAGTACCAGCCCTTCGGGATGCGCGTCCGCCGCCGGACGACGAAATACCACGTGCTGGCGTTCAGCGCCCGATCCCAGTCAATCTCGCGGACCTCTGGCGGGTTGGAGCGCGCGTCGGTCAGCACAAGGCGCTCGTCGCTCAGGCGCGCCGAACGCCGCGAGGGTAGCAGCCGCTTCAAGACGCGCTCGATGCCCAGCCCAGCAGTAAGCACCACCAACCCATCGAGCGGCAGCAGGATGCACAGCGTGCTGGTATCTTCGCTGGCGACCCGGTTGAGCACCAGCAGCCCGACCACGTGAAAGATCACGGTCGCCACCACTGTCAGGACGGGTACCAGCAGGCGAATGGAAAAGTGTTCGGCGTCAACCGGAATCACGTGTTCAGCCGGTTGGGCCAGCGGATCAGGGGATAGGGCTTTGGTCATCGGCGCGGATTCTCTCGTCGGTGGATTCAGGCGTCGGCAGGCGGGTCCAGGTCGAGCGCCTCGGCTGCCTCGCTCAGCAGGCCGAAAACATCGCGCAGCGGGCGGCTCGGCGCGCGCCACAGGCCCGGCTGGCCGAGCATCCGCTCAATATGCCCGCGCAGCGCCAGCGTATCAAAGGGCTTGGTCAGGTACTGGTTGAGCATATTATCGCGGAACAGCGGGTGGCGGTCGGCCTGCTGGCGCAGCACAGTGAGAATGATTACCGGCATAGCGTGGAATCGGGGGCTGGCGCGCAGCGCGTCGAAGACGTCCCACCCGTCCAACCCGCCCGGCAGCATTACGTCGAGAATCGCCAGGTCGGGGCAGACATCCTCGATCAGCGCCAATCCCTCCGGCCCGTTCGTGGCAGCGTACAACTCGACTTGCGGGCAGGACAGGACGACGCGCAGCAGGTCGGTGATCTCGGCTTCGTCTTCGACAACCACCAGTCGGTAGGCCATGTCCGCTTCTCTCATTCGGCTGGAAGCCATTGTACCCGACCTACCCCCGGCAACCAAATGCGCTCGCCGCCGGTCGAACCTCGTAAGAATCAACCAAAATCTGCCCTGGCGCAGCAGCAAGCTTCCGCTATAGTTTTCGCACCAGAACACGCCCGACCCCAGCCCCTGGAGAATCCGCCATGCCCATCGCTCCGCTAACGCTCGGCATTGAGGAAGAATACCAGATCATCGATCCGCGCACCCGCGAGCTGACCTCGTACATCCAGCAGATGCTCAACCAGGGCCGCGTGGTGCTGGGCGACCAGCTCAAGCCGGAGTTCATGCAATCGCAGATCGAGGTCGGCAGCCAGATTTGCCGCGATGTCCGCGAAGCGCGTGACGAGATCGTCCGCCTGCGTCGCACAGTCAGCGAGGTTGCCGAACAGACCGGGTGCCGCATCGTCGCGGCCTCGACGCACCCGTTCTCGCGCTGGATGGACCAGCTCATCAGCGAGGGGGCGCGCTATGATGACCTGGCGTCGGAAATGAAGGACGCCGCGCGCCGGATGCTGATCTTCGGGATGCATGTGCATCTCGGCTTTGGGCGAACGCCCGAAGCTTTCGAGCTGATGATCGACGTGCTGAACCAGCTTCGCTACTTCCTGCCGCACATCCTGGCGCTGACCACTTCCTCACCGTTCTGGCACGGGCGTGACACCGGCCTGAAAAGCTATCGCAGCCTGGTCTTCCAGAATATGCCGCGCTCCGGGATTCCGCCGCACTTCTACAGCTACCGCGAGTACGATCACTACGTCGAACTGATGGGACGCGTTGGATCGTTGGGGCGCAATCCGGACACGGTCAAGCCCACCGGGCAGGCTGGCGCCGGCGACCCAACCAAAATCTGGTGGGACGCGCGCCCTCACCCCAGTCTCGGCACGCTCGAAGTGCGGATCTGCGATATATGCACGCTGATCGACGACGCAATCGCGGTCGCGGCCCTGATCCAGGCGATCGTCGCCAAGCTGATCCGGCTGCGCAATCAGAACCTGTCGTGGCGGATTTATCGGGGCGTCTTCATCGACGAGAACAAGTGGCGCGCCGTGCGCTACGGTATCCATGGCGACCTGATCGACTTCGGGATCGAGAGCGAGGTCCCGATGCGCGCGTTGGCCGGGGAAATCCTGGAGCTGGTGGACGACGTGGTCGATGACCTCGGCTCGCGCGCGGAAGTCAGCCGGATCGCGCAGATTTTCGAGCACGGCACCAGCGCGGACCGCCAGCTCAGCGTGTACAACCGGGAGCTGGACGAAGGCCGCTCGCGCCAGGAAGCCCTGTTCGCAGTGGTCGATCACCTGGTAGCCGAGACGGCGCAGGG
>JADLHR010000221.1 GCA_020848665.1 Anaerolineae bacterium | reverse complement strand
TACGGCCTGCCGCCGCACGCCCTGATCTTCGACGCGCTGACCTTTACGCTCGCCACCGGCGACCCCGAAATGGCGCAGAGCGGCGTCGAGACGTTGGAAGGCATCCGCGCCATCAAAGCCGCGCTGCCCGGCGTGCTGACCTCGCTGGGTGTCAGCAACGTCAGCTTCGGGCTGGGTCCGGCGGCGCGCGCCGTGCTGAATAGCGTGTTCCTGTACCACGCGGTCGAGCACGGCCTGGATATGGCGATCGTCAACCCGGCCCATATCACGCCCTACGCCGAGATCCCGGAGGAGCAGCGCAAGCTGGCCGACGCGCTGATCTTCAACCAGCGCCCGGACGCCCTGGCTGAGTTCATCGAGTACTTTGAGCAGAACGAGGTCGCGCTTGCCGGTGAGGAGCCGGTCGATCCGACCGCTGGCATGACGGCGGAGGAGGCGCTTCACTGGCAGATCGTCCACCGCAAGAAAGAGGGCGTCGAGGCGCTGATTGACCGCTGTCTGGAGCGCCAGGGCGCAGTCGGCGTGCTGAACACCGTGCTCCTGCCCGCGATGAAAGAGGTCGGTGACAAGTTCGGCGCGGGCGAGTTAATTCTCCCGTTTGTGCTGCAAAGCGCCGAGGTGATGAAGAAGGCCGTCTCGTATCTGGAGAACTTCCTGGAACGCAAGGAAGGCACGACGAAGGGCACAGTGGTCGTGGCGACCGTCTACGGTGACGTGCACGACATCGGCAAGAACCTGGTGCGCACCATCCTGAGCAACAACGGCTACACTGTGCATGACCTCGGTAAGCAGGTCCCGGCCAACACGATCATCGAGGCTGCGCAGAAGCATAACGCCGACGCCATCGGCCTCAGCGCGCTGCTGGTCAGCACCTCGAAGCAGATGCCGCTGATCGTCAACGAGTTGGCGCGGCGCGGCCTGAGCTACCCGGTCATCATCGGCGGCGCGGCGATCAACCGCGCCTTCGGGCGGCGCATCCTGTTCCTCGAAGATGGCGGCGAGCCATACGCGCCCGGCGTGTTCTACTGCAAGGACGCCTTCGAAGGGCTGGACGTGATGGACCAGCTCACCAGCGGCGAAGACAAGCGCGGCGATCTGCTGGCGCGGATCGAGCGCGAGGCGCGCGCCGAGATGAACCGCCCCACTCCTGTCGTGCGCGAGCGGCGGCGCGAAGATCATCCCTCAACCGTTAAGCCGCTGTCCGACATTCCGCAACCGCCTTTCTGGGGCGCGCGGGCCGTGCTCGACATCCCGCTGGAGTCGGTCTATCCACACATTAACCGCCCGGAGCTGTTCCGCCTGAACTGGGGCGCTCGCAACGCGCACGGCGCCGAGTGGGAAAAGCTCCAGGCAGAATACGAAGCGCGGCTTGATCGCATGAAACACCAGGCGCTGGCAGAGGGCACGCTCACGCCGCGCGCCGTCTACGGGTACTTCCCGGCGCAGTCGGACAGCGGCGATCTGATCCTCTATGATCCGGATCGCTACGCGGAGAGCGGCGCCCGCGACGAGATCGCGCGGTTCAGCTTCCCACGCCAGCCCTACGGCGAATATCTCTGCCTGGCGGACTATTTCGCTTCGATCGACAGCGACCGCGTGGACGTGTGCCCGCTGCAGGTCGTGACGGTCGGCCTGCGCGCCACCGAAAAATCCGACGCGATGCAGGCAGCTTATGAATACACCGAGGCGTACTTCTTTCACGGGATGGCGGTCCAGACCGCCGAGGCGACGGCGACCTACATGAACCGCTTCATCAACCGCGAACTGGGTATACCGGTTGAGCGCGGGAAGCGGTATAGTTGGGGCTATCCGGCCTGCCCCGACGTCAGCGATCATCTCACCGTATTTCGCTTGCTGCCGGCCGAGGAAAAGCTGGGGATGTCGCTCACCGCGGCGTACCAGCTTGTGCCGGAACAATCGACCGCGGCGATTGTAGTGCATCATCCAGACGCCAAGTATTACAGCGTGGGAATCTCGCGCGCCGAGCAGCTGGCCGGTGGCTGAGAGGTCGCAGACGATCTATGGCAAATATCCCATTTCGTGAACGGCTGGAGCAGGGCGTCCTGCTGCTCGACGGCGCGATGGGCACCATGCTGCACACGCACGAAAACCTGCCGATCGATACCTGCTTCGATCTGCTGAACCTGACCGATCCGGGCGCAGTCGCGCGCATCCATCAGTTGTATCTCCAGGCGGGGGCAGAAGTGCTGGAGGCCAACACCTTCAGCGCGAATGTGCTCAAGCTGGCTGCCTGCGACCTGCAGGATCGCTGCGCCGAGATTAACCGCGCGGGGGTCGAGCTGGCGCGGCGCGTGATCGACGCGTCATTTCAGGACAATATCTACGTCGCCGGGTCAGTTGGCCCGCTGGGGCGTCGGCTGGCGCCGTTTGGTCGCGTTACGCCCGAAGAGGCGCTGGACGCCTTCTACGTTCAGACGCGCGCCCTGATCGAAGCCGGGGCCGACCTGCTGCTGTTCGAGACCTTTACTGACTTGCACGAAATCGCGCTTGGCATTCAGGCGGCGCGCTCGATCCGGGACGATATCCCAATCGCGGCGCAGATGACCTTCAACCGCGACGACCGTACCGCGCTCGGCGACACCCCGGCGCAGGTTACGCGGGCGCTAGCCGATCTCCACGTGGACATTATCGGAGTTAATTGCAGCGGCGGCCCGGCGCAGTTGCTGCGCATCCTGCAAATCATGCACCGCGCCGCGCCCGAAGCGCGACTGTCGGTCGTGCCAAACGCCGGGTGGCCGGAAATGGCCGGCGGGCGCGTGATGTATCCGGCTACGCCGGATTATTTCGGCGACTACGCCCTGGCCTTTAAGGAAGCAGGCGCCTGCCTGATCGGCGGGTGCTGCGGGACGACGCCGGAGCACATCCGCGCGATGCGCGCCGCGCTGGATGACCCGGTTCGCCACGCTCCGACCCTGCTGGCGGTGCGTGACCTGGCCGAGCAGCGGCTCGACGAAGCGCCGGAGCAGCCGACCGAGATGGCGCACAAGCTGGCCGCTGGCGAGTTCGTTGTCACGGTCGAGATGCCGCCGCCGCGCAGCTTCACCGCGCAGAAAGTCATCGCCTCGGCAGAGCTGCTGCGCGAGGCCGGAGTTGATGTGATCAACGTGTCCGACAGCCCCATGGCGCGGATGCGGATGAGTCCCTGGGCCGTGTGTCATCTGATCCAGCACCACACCGGCGTCGAGACCGTGCTGCACTTCCCCACGCGCGGGCGTAACCTGCTGCGCGTCCAGGGGGATCTGCTCGCCGCGCACGCGCTGGACGTGCGCAACGTGTTCGTCGTGATGGGCGATCCAACCGTGATCGGCGATTACCCGGATGCGTTCGACACGCACGACATCGCCCCCTCGGCGCTGATCCAGTTGATCAAGCGCAATCTCAACGCCGGCATCGACCAGGCCGGCGGCTCGATCGGCGTGCCGACTTCTTTCCTGGCCGGGTGCGCGCTGAACATCAACACGCGCGAGCTGGATCGCGAGACCCGGCTGCTGCGCAAAAAGATCGAGGCCGGGGCCGATTTCGCGCTCACGCAGCCGGTCTTCGATCCCGCCGTTGTCGAGCGTTTCCGCGAAGCCTATGCCGCCCAGCACGGCCCGCTGACCCTGCCGATCCTGGTCGGGATTCTGCCTCTGTATGGGGCGCGGCACGCTGCCTTTTTGCATAACGAGGTGCCGGGCATTGAGATTCCGCAGGCCATCCGCACCCGGATCGCCGAGGCGGGCGACGAATCGCCGCACGAAGGAGTGCGCATCGCGCAGGAATTGCTGCTGGCGCTCCAGCCGATGGCGCAGGGCGTTTACCTGATGCCGGCCTTCGGGCGCTACGATCTGGTCGCCGGCGTGGTCGATTGTCTTGGGCGGTCGCACGCGTTTGGCGAGCCACATGCCAACGGCGCGCGATCGTAGGTGCAGCGGCAGGCGCACACCGATCAGACAGCGCACAATTTCGCTGCAATCTCGCAACGCTTGGTATAACTCTATCGTACACATCTATTGTACACAGTGGCAGGCAGGCTGGACGTTCCGCACTTCGGGAGACTGCGCCCATGCGTTACCGCATTCGACTGGCCGCGCTGGCGGCGATTCTCGTCACGCTGGCAGTATTTCTGGGGGC
>JADLHR010000220.1 GCA_020848665.1 Anaerolineae bacterium | reverse complement strand
TGCACGGCGACCGCGCCGCCTTTGACCGCTGCCTGGCGCATTTCCAGGATCGCTATGAGCGTGGCGAGGTCCAGCGCCTGATCCTGCTCGGCGACCTGATTCACAGCTACGGCCCGCCTGAAGGCGATGCCAGCCTGAGCATGGTCCTCGACATCATGCAGCTTCAGGCGGATCTTGGCTCCGACACGGTGATCATGCTGCTTGGCAATCATGAGATGCCGCACATCTATGGCGTGACGCTCGCCAAAGGGGAACGCGAGTTTACACCGCGTTTCGAGCACGCGCTCGGCGCGCACCGCGAGGCCGTGCTGAGCTTCTTCCGCCGCCTGCCCTTTTACGTGCGCACCACCGCTGGCATCCTGCTGGGACACGCCGGTCCCGCGCCGGAAGCCGTGCAGCACGTCGCCACGCTGCGCGCCTTTGATCACGGCGCGCTGCTGGCGGACGCCGACCACGTTCTGGCGGGAGTAGACAACCTCGGCGGTATCTACGACCAGTATTACGCGCTGCACGGGGTTCCCTACCCGGAGCTGGCGTTCCGCTACCTGGCCGTTCAGGGCGAGCGCGACCCGCGCTATCCGCACCTGTTGCGCGGCTTCCTGATCAGTCAGCAGGACCGCGCTTTCCAGGCGCTGTGGGACGCGCTGTTCACGCAGAACGGCGCCGGGCTGACTGCCAAAGTCTACGCCAACGTGTGCCAGGCGTTCCTCGACGCGCTGTCGGTCGATGCGCCCGCGCCGCAGCAGATGATGGTCAGCGGGCACATCCCGACGCGCGGCGGGCACCAGATCGTCAATGGGTATCACCTGCGCGTCTCGACGGCGGCGCACGCCACCCCTCCGCGCGCGGGCGAATACCTGCTGCTCGACTGCGCGCGCCCGGCGGCTACCGTCGAAGACCTGCTGGCGGGTCTGCGACCGCTGGCCGCTGACCCGCGCTGATCCCTCTGGAGGATGCCGAATCCGATGGCGACTCAAGTGCTGCTCATCCGTCACGGGGAAACTGCCTGGAACGCGCTCCGGCGCTGGCAAGGGAACGCGCCCGTCCCGCTGAGCGAAGTCGGGCTGGCGCAGGCTCGCGCGCTGGGAAGCTACCTCGCGGCGCGCCAGGTACCGATCGACGTGCTGTACAGCAGCCCGCTAGTCCGCGCCCGGCAGACCGCGCAAGCAATCGCGGACACGCTCGGACTGCCGCTGCGCACGGACGACCGGCTGCGCGAGGTGGACGTGGGCGACTGGCAGGGGCTGAGCCACGACGAGGTCGAGGCGTGGGACGGCGAACGGTTCGCCGCTCACCGCGCAGACTGGTACAACGTCCCGACACCCAACGGCGAGTCACACCGCGAGCTACAGGTGCGGGCGCGTGCCGCATTCGACGAGATCGCCGCGCGCCACTGCGGCGAAACGATCGCGCTGGTCAGCCACGGCGGCACGCTCGGCATGTTGATCGAGAGCCTGCTCGGCCCGATCGAGCGGCCCAGTCTGTGCAACACCTCGATCACCGTCCTGGAGCAAAGCGCGCCCGGCGCTGCGTGGAGGCCAGTCTCGGTCGGCTTGGCGCCGCATCTCGACGGCCTGTCGCTCGGCGAAACGTGGTAGCGCGCCGGTTGTCATTCCCGAAACACCTTCGGTAAACTCAAGGTACCATACGAATAGCACGCGCCGCCTCAAAACCGGACGGTACGCTTCAATGGTCGTCACTCTCTGCGGGTCATCTCACCAGGAGGAGTCCTATGTCGTCAGAAGAATACCGGAGCAGTTACGGGCTGGAGCATCACGGCTTCAGCAACCTGGAGCGCGAATTCTGGAACCTCACCACACCCGCGCTCTACGAGCAAGCGATCCGTTTCCGCGAGGGCTTGATCGCGCATCTCGGCCCGCTGGTGGTCCGCACCGGCGACCATACCGGGCGCTCGCCCAACGACAAGTTCATCGTGCGCGAGCCGTCCTCCGAAGACAAAATCTGGTGGGGACCGATCAACCGCGAGTGCAGCCAGGAGAACTGGGACCTGATGCGGCAGCGCGTTTTGTCCTATTTCGAGAACCGTCCCGCCTTCGTGCAGGACCTCTACGCCGGCGCCGATCCACGCTATCGCATCCCGATTCGCGTGATCACCGAGGCGGCCTGGCACAGCCTGTTTGCGCGGAACATGTTTGTGCGCATCTTCGACCCCGATAATCTGCGGACTCATGTGCCGGAATTTGTCGTGATCGACACACCGGCGCTGACGGCTCCGCCCGGCTTCGCGTGCACCACGTCGGGCGCGTTCATTCTGGTCAACTTCGCGGCCAAGATGGTGCTGATCGGCGGGACACATTACGCCGGTGAAATCAAAAAATCGATTTTCAGCATCCTGAACTACCTGCTGCCGCAGCAAGGTGTTATGGCGATGCACTGCTCGGCTAATTATGGCGAAGGCCACGACGACGTGGCGCTGTTCTTCGGCCTGAGCGGAACTGGCAAGACAACCCTCTCCAACGACACGACGCGCACTCTGATCGGCGACGACGAGCACGGCTGGAGCGACGACGGGGTTTTTAACTTTGAAGGCGGCTGCTACGCGAAGGTGATCAATCTCTCGCCCGAAGGCGAGCCGGAGATCTGGGAGGCAACGCGCCGCTTCGGGACGATCCTGGAAAACGTCGCGATCGATTCGGCGCGCCGCCGCATTGACCTGAACGATGCGAGCTTCACCGAGAACACGCGCGCCGCCTACCCGATTACGCACATCCCGAACGCGGATTACAACGGCATCGCGGGGCACCCGAAGAACATCGTCTTCCTGACCGCCGACGCGTTCGGCGTGATGCCGCCCATCGCCCGGCTGACGCCTGCCCAGGCGCAGTACCATTTCCTGGCCGGGTATACTGCGAAGGTCGCCGGGACCGAGGCGGGAGTCACCGAGCCGAAAGCGACCTTCAGTACCTGCTTTGGCGCGCCGTTCATGCCGCTGCATCCGACCGTCTACGCGGGGCTGCTGGCGGAAAAGGTCGAGCAGCACAACGTAAGACTGTGGCTGGTCAACACCGGCTGGACCGGCGGGCCATACGGCGAAGGCAGCCGCATGAAGCTGTCGTACACGCGGACAATGGTCCGCGCGGCGCTGAACGGCGACCTGGACAACGTCCCGACTATCACCGATCCAGTCTTCGGTTTCGCGCTGCCAACAGCGGTGCCCGGCGTGCCGGGCGACATCCTCCAGCCGCGCAATACGTGGAGCGACCCGGCGGCTTATGACGCCCGCGCGCGGCAGCTTGTCGAGCTGTTTCACGGCTATATGAAACAGTTTGAGACGGCGATGACCGACGAAGTAAAGGCGGCGGCGCCGAAAGCGCCGTAAGCTGCCGCGCTCCCGACGCGACACGCCAAACAAACGGGACCGCTCCGGCTGGAGCGGTCCCGTGCATTTCTACCAGAAGGTGCGCTAACGCGCTATTCGGCGCGGGCCGGGTCCTTAACGCCCAGCTCGCCCAGACGCTGCCAGCCGCGCTCGACCAGCGCCGCGTGCGCCGCCGCCAGCCGCGCCACCGGGACGCGGAACGGCGAGCAGCTTACGTAGTTGAGGCCGATCTCGTGGCAGAACTCGATCGAGTTCGGGTCACCGCCATGCTCGCCGCAGATGCCGATTTCCAGGCCGGGCCGCGCGCCGCGCCCGCGCTCGACGGCCATCCGCATGAGCTGGCCGACGCCATCGCGATCGATTGTCTGGAACGGGTTCTTCGGCAGGATACCCTGCTCGACGTATTGCATCAGGAAATGACGCTCGGCGTCGTCGCGGCTCAGGCCAAAGGTCATCTGCGTCAGGTCGTTGGTGCCGAAGCTGAAGAACTCTGCCAGCCCCGCGATCTCGTCCGCCACCAGCGCAGCGCGCGGAATCTCGATCATCGTGCCGAATTTGTACGATACCTGACGGTTCTTCTCCGCCATAACCTGCTGCGCTTCCTTTTCGAGCAGCGTTTGCAGGAACTTCAGCTCGTTGACGTGCGCCGTCAGCGGGATCATCACCTCGGCGTGAACGTCCACGCCTTCTGCCAGCGCGTCACAGGCCGCCTCAAAGATCGCACGGACCTGCATCCGGTTGACGTCGGGCATCATCACACCCAGGCGGACGCCGCGCAGACCGAGCATCGGGTTGAACTCTGCCAGCTCGACAGCCTTGTGCAGCAGGGCCTCCTGCGCCGAGACATCCTGACCCCGCTCTTTACCGAGCGCCACCGCGACCATCAACTCCTCGCGGCTGGGCAGAAACTCGTGCAGCGGCGGGTCCAGCAGGCGGATGACGACGGGCAGGCCGTCCATCGCCTGGAAGATGCCGTGAAAGTCGCCACGCTGAAGCGGCAGCATCTTGTCGAGCGCCGCCCGCTTCTGCTCGTCGGTGTCCGCCAGAATGTAGCTCTGGAAGACCTCGGTGCGGTCCCCCATGAACATGTGCTCGGTGCGGCACAGGCCGATGCCCTGCGCTCCGTAGCTCCGCGCACGGGTAGCCTGATCCGGCGCATCGGCGTTGGCCCACACCATCAGGCGGCGAGTTTCGTCGGCCCAGCCGAGGATGGTGCGCAGCTCCTGCTGTTCCTCAAAATCAGGAACCACTACCGGGATTTTGCCCAGATAGACGGTGCCGGTCGCGCCATTGAGCGAGATCGTGTCGCCCTCGTTGACGGTCACATCGCCCACGCGGAACCTGCGCGCCTCGAGGTTAATATCGACATCGCCCGCGCCCGCAACGCAGGGCTTGCCGAGCTGGCGGGCGACCACTGCGGCGTGGCTCGTCGCGCCACCTTCGGCGGTCAGAATACCTTTCGCAGCGAGCATCCCGTGCACATCATCCGGCTCGGTCAGCGGGCGCACCAGGATCACATCCTCGCCAGCCTTCGCTTTTTCCTCGGCGGTGTCGGCGTCGAAATAGACCTTGCCGACCGCCGCGCCGGGCGAGGCGTTGAGGCCCTTCGCCAGCGGCTTGGCTTTCTTGAGCGCCTCCGGATCGAAGCGCGGGAGCAGCAACTGGTTGATCATGTCGTCGTTGATGCGCGCGATGGCTTCTTCCTTCGTGATCAGGCCCTCGTTCACCATGTCAACCGCGATCTTGACCGCCGACGACGCGGTGCGCTTGCCGCTGCGCGTCTGGAGCATCCACAGCTTGCCAGACTCGATCGTGAACTCGATGTCCTGCATCTCGCGGTAGTGCTTCTCCAGCGTGTCAGCAACATCCAGCAGTTCCTGATAAGCCGAGGGAATCTCGTCCGCCAGGTGGGCAACATTACTCGGCGTGCGGGCGCCGGACACCACGTCCTCACCCTGCGCGTTGAGCAGATACTCGCCATAGAACGCATCTTCGCCAGTGGAAGGGTCGCGCGTAAACGCGACGCCGGTGCCGCTGTTGCCATCCGCGAAGTTGCCGTAGACCATCGTCTGGACATTGACCGCCGTACCCCAGTCGTGGGGATAGCCGAAGTTGTTGCGATAGTCGCGGGCGCGCTTTCCATTCCAGCTCTTGAAGACGGCTTCAACACCCAGGCGCAACTGCTCAAACGGGTCTTCGGGGAAGGGCCTGCCGGTGTACCGCTCGACCAGCGCCTTGAACTCATTCGCGGCCTGCTTCCAGCCCTCCGCCGGGATACCAGCGTCGGTCGAAGCGCCATACTGCTTGCGAATGTCGGTGAGGATTTCCTCGAACGGCTCGCCCGGCACGTCCAGCACAACCTTGCCAAACATCTGAATCAGGCGGCGATACAGGTCCCAGGCGAAGCCCATATCGCCGAACTTCTCGCCCATGTGCTCCACCCCGACAGGGGTCAGGCCGAGGTTGAGGATCGTGTCCATCATGCCGGGCATCGACTCGCGCGCGCCAGAGCGGACCGACACCAGCAGCGGGTTGTCGTCGTCGCCGAACTTGCGTCCCAGTTTCTGGCCCAGCGCTTCCAGGTGCTGAAGCACCTCGTCCCACATCCCTTCCGGGAATTGCTCACCAGCATCATAATAGGCGTTGCACGCTTCCGTCGTAACAGTAAAGCCGGGCGGAACAGGCAGCCCGATGCTGGTCATTTCGGCCAGGTTGGCGCCCTTGCCGCCCAGCAGGTTACGCATGCTGGCGTTGCCTTCTTCAAACGCGTAGACCCACTTCTTAGCCATGCACGTTCTCTCCTGATCTAACTGCGATACGGTTCCCGTGGGAACAGATGAACACGATCACAATGGGTGTTCGGTGAACGCGAGTTTAAGCGTGTATTGAACGTCCACGAGGGGTTCGAGCACCCCATGATTGGGCTGCCACCGGCGGCGTGCCCGGCGCAAACCGGGACCATTTTGGTATCTGGCGCGCGGCTGCGCCAGTGAATTAACTCACCAGACTGCATGATGGGTGTCACGCCCGCACAAACATACCCTGTCTACGCCTGTCCGTCAACCTGTTTTCCGCCCTGGCGCTTACCCGGCGCTTACCTAACCGCCCGCGTCCGTAGTACGGATCGCTCTTGACATCTGCGGCGCGACGGGTCATAACAGTGGCGCCGCCTTCCGGCTGGACCCTGCCGGCCTGCACCGGCCACCGTCACCTGATGGAGAACGCTATGGTCCCCGAACGACTCCGGTTTACCCTGCTGATCGCCAGCCTGATCGCCGGCTTAATCTTCGGCGCGCTGCTGTCGCCCGCGCCCCGCCTGCTGCACGCGCAGGAAGACGAGAGTTTACCTGTTCCACCGGGGCGGCTGCTGGTGGGCGACGACAGCGGGCTGTACGCGATGCGCGCCGATGGGTCCGAAAAGACGATGCTTGTTGAGGAGTCCGAAGCCGGGTGCTGGCTGCGGGATGGGGCCTGGAGCCGCGATCAGCAGCAGGTAGTCTACACGCGCATCTGCGGCGGTGGCGCGCCGACCGACTGGCACGCGCCCGACCGCACCGCAACAGTTTACGTCTATGATGTCGCTACCGGGTCGGCCAGCGAGCTGCTCCCCAATGACGGCGCTTATCAGGATTACGTTGGCGGCTGGAGTCCCGACGGCAAGCAGCTTGTGATCTACTCGAACCGTAACGGCGAGCATTACAACCTCTACCTGGTCGATCTCACCGCCGACGAAACGACACAACTCACCGATTTTCAGGACGATCTTGGCCGGGTGACGTTCGATCCGACCGGACGTTACCTGCTCTACAATCGTTACGTCATCACCGCCAGCGATGTCCGCTGGGAGATTCGCGCGCTTGACCTGACGACGGAAACCGAGACCCGCGTCGCGATCGGCATGACGCCGCGCTGGAGTCCTGACGGGCAGTGGATCGCCTATGCGACCGAAGGCGAAACCGCCGACGTGTTCGTCCTTTCGGCGGAGTGCATCCTTAACGGGACCGAGTGCAACCCAACCAGCAGCGCGCGCAATATCACGCAGACGCCCGGCATCGCCGAACGTGAGCCGCTGTGGAGTCCCGACCAGACGCAGATCGCCTACCTGCGCGATACTAACCCGGAAGCCGCCACTGCGACCTGGGATATTTACCGGCAGGAAGTGCGCACCGGGCGATTGGAGCGCATCACCAACACCAGGGACGTCAGCGAGCGCCACTCCGACTGGGAGCCAGTCGAGGCCCAGCGCGCCGACGTGCGCGGCGAGCTGCCGGTCATCGTGCGCATCATCGCGCGTGACGGCACGGTGAACCTGCGCAAGCAGCCCTCGACTGGCAGCGACATTATCGGCGTCGTCAGCTTCGGCCAGTTGATGTTCGTACAGGGGGCTAACGCGGCGCGTGACTGGTACCGGATTACGCTGCCGGATGACGGCGCGCAGGCGTGGGTCTTCGCTTCGCTGACCGACGCCGTCGCCGGTGACCCGGCGACCGTGCCGCCAGTCGAGAGCTAGCGTCCCAGAAGTCGGCGCACAACACCAGACCTGCGGCCAGGGCGTGCAGATGCGCCCTGGCCGCTTTTTTCGCTGTCTTTCGCTGCTCCTGTGTTACAATGGCGCCCATGTCTACCCACCCTGCGCCCAGACCTTACCGCTATTACGACCTGATCATGGCGCTGTTCGTCACCGTCCTGCTGATCAGCAACCTGCTCAGCAGCGCGAAGATCATCGACCTGGGCTTCAGCCTCGGCTCGCTCAGGTTCGCGTTCGACGCCGGGACGCTGGTCTTCCCGATCAGCTATATCTTCGGCGATGTGCTGACCGAAGTCTACGGTTACCGGCGCTCGCGCCGTGTGATCTGGGCCGGGTTCGGCGCGAACGTGCTGCTCGGCTTATTCATCTGGCTGGCAGGTGCGCTGCCCGGTGAGGCGGAGTGGCAGGGTTACGCCGGGCAGGATGCCTACGACGCGATCCTGTCTGGCGTCAGCGGCCTGATCGTCGCCAGCCTGGCTGCCTACTTCCTGGGCGAATTCTCCAACAGCTACATCCTCGCCAGGATGAAGGTGTGGACCGGCGGGCGCTGGCTGTGGACGCGCACTATCGGCAGCACGCTGGTCGGTCAGATGATCGACACGACCGTTTTTATCCTGCTGGCGACCGCGCTGGGCGTCTTCCCGCCCGAACTGATGGCCTCGCTGATCGCAACCAATTACGTGCTGAAGGTCGGCTTCGAGGCGCTGCTCACGCCGCTGACCTATCGCGTCGTGAACCTGCTCAAAGCCGCCGAGCGTGAAGATTACTTCGACCGCCAGACCGACTTCAACCCGTTCAAGATCAGCGTTTAGAGTGTGTTATGAACTTGCGTCCGAGAAAAGCCCCCATCCCCCGGCCCCTTGCCCCCAAGATGAGGGAAGGGGAGTCCGTCCCGCTCTTTTCCTTCCCTCGTGCTGGGGGAAGGAAAGCCGACCGCAGGTCGGAAGGATGGGGGGATGGCCTGGAAACCAGATCACGAAGTGCATAACAGCCTCTAGAAACAGCAAAGGACCCGCGCACCTATGACCGATCAGCCCCCTGATGATTTTCTGAACGACATCCCGCCGCAGGAAGAGCTGCCGCCGGGTCATAAGAGCGGCTTTGTGGCCGTGATCGGACGCCCCAACGTCGGCAAATCGACGCTGATGAACGCGCTGCTCGGCGAAAAAGTCGCGATCGTCAGCCCCAAGCCGCAGACCACGCGCCTGCGCCAGCTTGGCATCTTCACCCGCGACGACGCGCAGATCGTCTTCGTGGACACGCCGGGCATCCACAACCCGCGCACGTCGCTGGGCCAGTTCATGGTCAGCGTCGCGCTCGACGCGCTCAAGGACGCCGACGTAATTCTGTTCGTCGCCGACCTCAGCGAAGACGCCACTGCCGAGGATCGGCAGATCGCCGACCTTGTCCGCCAGGCGCAGGCCGAGACCCCGGCGCTGCTCGTCCTGAACAAAGTGGACCTGGTGGACAGCCCCGACCGCTTGCAGCGGCGCGTCGCGGAGTTTCGCGGGTTGGTTCCGGACGCTAACTGGCTCACGACCGTCGCGACAACCGGCGAGGGCGCGCCCCAGGTGTTGGAGCAGATCATCGGCCAACTGCCAGACGGGCCGCGCTATTACCCGGCGGATCAGCTCTCGGACACGGCCATGCGCGACATTGTGGCCGAGATCATCCGCGAAAAAGTGCTGCTCAATCTGGAGCAGGAAGTCCCGCACGGCGTGGCGACCGTCGTTGAGGAGTACAAACAGCGCTCGGACGATATGACCTACATCCACGCCACGATCTACGTCGAGCGCGACACGCACAAAGGCATTGTCATCGGCAAGAAGGGGCAAATGCTGAAGACGATCAGCCAGCAGGCGCGCGAGGAAATCGAGGCGTTCGTCGGCTCACGCGTCTACCTGGAGCTGTGGGTCAAGGTGCTCAAGAACTGGCGGCGCGACGAAAAATCGCTGCGCCAGTTGGGCTACCGTATCAACCGCGACTTGTAGGGGCCAGCCGGTGTGGCGGAAAGCTACTCCGGCCTGGGCAGCGCGCCGAGCAGGGCGCGCCCCTGATCGGCGTCACGCCGGATTTGCGCGACCAGCACCTCGATCCCCTCAAACCGCCGCTCATCGCGCAGGCGCGCCACGAAAGAGAATTCGAGCGTCTCGCCATAGATGGGCCGGTCGAAATCGAGCAGGTGCGCTTCGAGCCGGACCGCCTGACCCTCGAATGTCGGGCGGCGGCCCACATTGGCAACGGCCATGAACACCCCGCCGCCAATGCGCGCCCACCCAGCGTAGACGCCGTTAGCGGGCAGCACCTGCTCATCCCATACATCGAGATTAGCAGTCGCAAAGCCGATCGTGCGCCCGCGCCCGTCACCGGGAATAACCTTTCCCTCGACCGCGTAAGGCCGCCCCAGCCAGCGCGCCGCACGCTCGACATCGCCCGCTTCAAGCGCCGAGCGGATCGCGCTGCTGGTGATGATGACGCCGTTGTCATCGCTGCCGACCAGGTCGATCACCTCCAAACGGAACCCCTTTTGCGCGCCCTGCTCCCGCAGAAACGCTACGTCGCCCTCGCGCTTGTATCCGAGCGCGAAATCCTGCCCAACCCACAGCTCGCGCAGCTTGAGATATGTCAGCAGCCGGTCTACGAATTCGGCGGCGCGTAT
>JADLHR010000219.1 GCA_020848665.1 Anaerolineae bacterium | reverse complement strand
TGCGGCACGGCGATCGGGTGCTGGTCCGCCCCGGCGCGAGCGTGCCCGCCGATGGTGAGGTCGAAGAAGGCCGCTCGGAAGTCAACGAGGCGATGGTCACAGGCGAATCGCGGCCGGTAACAAAAGCGCCGGGTGACCGCGTGATTGGCGGGACGATCAACGGCGATGGCAGCCTGCGCCTGCGGGTCACCGCGACCGGCGACGAGACCGCGCTGGCCGGGATCATGCGCCTGGTCGAGCAGGCGCAGCAGAGCAAGTCGAACACTCAAATCCTCGCTGACAAAGCCGCTGGCTGGCTGTTCTATATCGCGCTGGCGGTGGCGGCAATCACTGTCGTCGCCTGGCTGATAGCGGTTGGCTTCGAGCTAGAGGTGCTGGAGCGCGCCGTGACCGTGCTGGTAATTGCCTGCCCGCATGCGCTTGGACTGGCGATTCCGCTGGTCGTTGCGATCAGCACCTCGCTCGGCGCGCGCAACGGCATTCTGGTCCGCGACCGGCTGGCGCTCGAAGAAGCGCGCACGGTTGACACGGTGATTTTCGACAAGACCGGCACGCTGACCGAGGGCAGCTTCGGCGTGGTCGATCTGGCAACGGCGGATGGCTGGGACGCCGATCGCGCGCTGGCGCTGGCGCTGGCGGTCGAAGGCGATTCGGAGCACTCCATCGCGCGCGGAATCCGGCGCGCCGCCGAGGAGCGCGGGCTGGAGCCGCCGCCAGTCAGCGATTTCGAGGCGATCCAGGGACGCGGCATCCGTGCGCAGCGCGACGGCCAGACTATCTACGTCGGCGGGCCGCGCCTGCTCGAAATGCTGGAGACCACTCTGCCGGAGTCCCTCAGCCAGTTTAATGAGCGGGCCGGGGCGAAGGGGCAGACCGTCGTCTACCTGCTCGAAGAAACGCGCCCAATCGCCGCCTTCGCGCTGGCGGACGTGATCCGCCCGGAAAGCCGCGAAGCAGTCCGCCGCTTGCAGGAGATGGGGATCGAGGTTGCTATGCTGACTGGCGACAGCCACGACGTGGCGCAGGCCGTCGCTGAGGAGCTGGGCATCACAACCTTCTTCGCGGAAGTGCTGCCGGAGCACAAGGATCAGAAGGTGGCCGAGCTTCAGCGACAGGGCAAGCGGGTAGCGATGGTCGGCGATGGCGTGAATGACGCGCCCGCGCTGACTCGCGCCGACATCGGGATCGCGATTGGCAGCGGGACCGACGTGGCAATCGAGTCCGCCGGGATCATCCTGGTGCAGAGCAACCCGCTCGACGTGGTCAACATCTTCGAGCTGAGCCGCGCCACCTATCGCAAGATGATTCAGAACCTTGTGTGGGCAACGGGCTACAACATCTTCGCGCTGCCGCTGGCGGCAGGCGTGCTGGCGCCGTTCGGGATCCTGCTCTCTCCGGCGGCGGGCGCGCTGCTGATGTCGCTCAGCACGATCATTGTCGCGATCAACGCGCAGCTTCTGCGGCGGCTCGATCTGACCGGAAAGAGTACCACCGCTCAGGCTTCAGGGTTCGGCGGGGCGTCGTCGCGGTAGAAGTAGACGAACTCGCAGCAATCGTCGCCCTGCATCAGCGTCTTCGCGCGCCGCAGCCCGATGCGCGGGTTGAACGCGGCGGCCAGATGCGGATCGGTCGCGCAGGTCATCTGGTAGAGCAGCGGCGCGCCGCCCTCAACCTGCGCGGCGATCTCCGCCTGCGGGCAGCGTGTGCAGACGACACGCACCCCGTTCGCAGCCGGTTCGGTCAGGTACTCAAACCCGGCCGGACGCAGCGGTTCCCATAGCAGCACGATCAGGTCCTCGATAGTGTGACTTTCGCGCTCGGCAGCAATGGTGCTCCAGCGGGCGCGCGCGTTCTCGGCAGCCAGATCACCCAGCGCCCCAACGAGCGGCTCCCCGAGGCGATCGTGCAGCCCTTTGAGCAGGCGCAGCAGCCCGATGCTGTGCCCCCGGCGCATCTGGTCGCGCTGCGCGCGAAGCTGTTCTTCGAGGGCGCTTTCGTCATGTGACATCTGCGGCTTCACTCCTTGTATGATCGGCGCTTCTC
Organism: Anaerolineae bacterium; assembly: GCA_020848665.1. GTDB lineage: Bacteria > Chloroflexota > Anaerolineae > Aggregatilineales > Aggregatilineaceae > DYGX01. The sequence goes on along the minus strand of JADLHR010000219.1, from coordinate 689 downwards.
AGTGTAGCCGTATTTGCGCCAACCGCCAGCGCGCCCGAACCAAAATCGCCGGGCTATTGAGCAGCCCGGCGACGGTTGGTTGAAGATGGTGATGCTTATGCTTCGCTTGGTAGATTATCGTGCCGCGTGGCGACCCGGTCGCGGATGCGGCGCGCGTTGAAGAGCACGTAGTCCAGGCCGATGTAGCCGGAGACACGCCAGGCCAGCAGCAGCGCAATCGCGATGACGAACAGCAGCGGGTTGGTGCTGGCCGAGCCTGCCATCATGAAGTTCCAGTTCAGGAAGGCGCCGAAGAACGCCGCCACCCCCACCAGCGCGCCCAAGATCAGAGCGATACCGATCATTGTTTCGCCGACCGCGATCAGCTTGGCGAACCAGGTGTACGCCTCGGCGTCGAGCAGCGTCTGAAGAAACGAGCGGTACCAGTCGAAGGCGATGGGCGGGCGTCCACCCTCCGGCATGGCAACCGCGCCGGTCCAGAAGCCCTTGAGCGCGACGCCGCCGTTCATCCAGGCCGCCTCGGTGATCTTGTGGCTGCCCGCTTCGAGCCATTGCAGGCCAAGCCAGACACGGATCGGCAGCCAAAGCAGGGCAACGCGGCGGTCGGTGAACAGGCGCTGAACGAGCGAAGTCTGCTCGGAAGGTATATTGCGCGAAACAGAAATGGTAGCCATTGTTTTCTCCCTATT
>JADLHR010000218.1 GCA_020848665.1 Anaerolineae bacterium | reverse complement strand
GCACCGGCTGCGCCAGCGGAGCGCGCGGAGCCTGTCGCGGCGGCCCCGGCGGCGCTGACCGGCCCCAGCATCGGCGAGATACCGTCCGGCCCGGATGTCGAGGTGATCGATATCAGCCGCCTGCGCCAGCGCATCGGCCAGCGCATGGTCGAGAGCAAGCAGTACGTGCCACACTTCTATGTCACGTCGGCGATTGATGTGACGGCGCTGCTCGACCTGCGCCAGCAGCTTAACGCCAGCATCGAGGACGACGCGCGCAAAATCAGCGTCAACGACCTGATCGTCAAGGCGACGGCCCTGGCGCTGCGCGAATATCCCAACCTCAACACGCATTACTATGGCAGCAAGATCGTGCGCCACAAGCGCATCAACATCGGGATCGCGGTCGCGCTGCCCGAAGGCGGCCTGATGAACGTGGTCGCGCAGGACGCCGACAAGACTTCTCTCAGCGTGATGGCGGCGCAGAACCGCGAGATGATCGCCCGCGCGCGCGAAGGCAAGGTCCGCGCCGACGACGTGACCGGCAGCACTTTCAGCGTCAGCAACCTCGGCCCCTTCGCAGTCGATCATTTCTCGGCGATCATCAATCCGCCAGAAGCCGGTATCCTGGCGATTGGCACGGCGACCAAGACGCCAGTTGTCCTCGGCGATGGCACGATTGGCGTGCGCATGATCATGAAGGCGACTGTCAGCGTCGATCACCGCGTCAGCGACGGCGCGGAGGGCGCGGAATTTCTCAAGCTGTTCAAATACCTGCTCGAAAGCCCGATGCGGCTCCTGATCTAGCAGGCTGTTATGCACTTTGTGGTCTGGTTTCCCGGCCATTCCCCCATCCTTCCGACCTGCGGTCGGCTTTCCTTCCCCCAGCACGAGGGAAGGAAAAGAGCGGGACGGACTCCCCTTCCCTCATTTTGGGGGCAAGGGGCCGGGGGATGGGGGGCTTTCTCGGACGCAAGTTCATAACACGCTCGAGCGGGCAAAGCGGCGGGCGCGGCGCGCACGACAGGCCGGCAGACAAACCGGGGACGGCCAACGCTTCCCCGGTTTTTCGTTTTCGGCGCGCTGCGGGCTGCTTCATCTCTTTGGGCCAGCGAAGCGATGATAGATGATACTGCCGGGGGCCGGATCAAGCGTGCTATACTGCCCTACGATCAGCGATGAGCCGTTAGCGGCGAACGGTAGCGTCTGACTTGTGGCATACCGCTCAGGGCCAGCCGCGAACGGATGAAATAGGAGTCCCCATTGGAAACGACCTCAGTAGATGTCCTTGTCATCGGCGGAGGCTCGACCGGGGCCGCTGCCGTCTATGATCTGGCGCGGCGCGGCGTCAGGGCGTTGCTGGTCGAGCAGGGCGACCTGACGACCGGGACTTCCGGGCGCTATCATGGGCTGCTCCATTCGGGCGGGCGCTACGTGATCAGCGACTTCGACACGGCGGTCGAGTGCATCACCGAGAACACAATCCTGCGCCGGATCGCGCCGTTCGCGATCGAAGACACCGGCGGGATGTTTGTCGCCACCTCGCAGGACCCCGCCGATTTTCCCGCAAAGTGGGCTGCGGCCTGCGCCAAAGCCGGGATCGCCGCCGAGAAGCTGACCCCGCAGCAGGCGCGCGCGGCGGAGCCAGCCCTGACGCATGACATCGTGGCAGCCTATCGCGTGCCGGACGGATCGTGCGACTCGTGGAACCTCAACGAGGGCTTTGTCACCGCTGCGCGCACCTTCGGCGGCGACGCCTGGATTTACCAGCGCGTGACGGGCCTGCTGCGCGAGGGTGACGCGGTCGTCGGGGCAGAGCTGGTCGATACGCGCACTGGCGAGCAGCGCCGCGTCCGCGCCGCCTGCGTGCTCAACGCGGCGGGTCCCTGGGCGGGGGTGGTGGCCGGGCTGGTCGGGCTGGACGTGGTGATCCGCCTCGATCGCGGCTCGATGGTCGCCATGAACGTCCGTTGGGTGAACACCGTGATCAACCGCCTGCGCCCACCCTCGGATGGCGACATTCTGGTGCCGGTCGGGACGATCTGTGCGCTCGGCACGACTTCGATCCGCACCGAGGACCCGGCGGATACGCGTGTGGACGTGTGGGAAATCAGCAAGCTGTTGGAAGAGGCCGACCCGGTTGTGCCGGGGATCCGCCTGGGCCGCGCGCTGCGCGCCTGGGCGGGCGTGCGCCCGCTCTACGAGCCGCCCGCGGCGCTGGCGCAGGCCGAAACAGGGCATGACGTCAGCCGCCGCTTCGCCGTGATTGACCACGCCGAGCGCGATGGGCTGCGCGGCTTCGTGACAGTCGTCGGCGGCAAGCTGACGACCTGCCGCATGATGGCCGAGCACGCAGTGGATGCGGTTTGCCGGCAGCTTGGCGTGACGGCGCCCTGCACCACTGCTGACGAGCCGCTGCCCGTCCCGGAGGCGTCGCCGCGCCACTATCACCAGCTCAGCGGGCGGGTCGATCGGCTGGAGCACGGCGCGCTGCCTGGCGCGCTGATCTGCGAGTGCGAGGTCGTGACGCGGCCCCAGTTGGAAGCGCATATCGCGTCCTATGGCGATCAGCCGGTGGCGCTGGACGATCTGCGGCGTGACCTGCGCCTGGGCATGGGGCCGTGCCAGGCCGGGTTCTGCGGCGTGCGCGCGGCGGGAATTCTGCACGCGACGCGCCAGACCGCGCCCGACAACGCGACACGCGCGCTCGGCGCTTTTGTGGACGAGCGTTTCAAGGGTGTGCGCCCGCTGCTCTACGGCCACCAACTGCGCCAGTTCGCGCTGGACGAGCTGATCTACCGGCGTGTGCTTGGCCTGGACGCTCTGCTCGACCTGGATCAACCGCAGCCTGAGGATGTGCGTGATGTCACCGAATAAGCCTGTGCGCAGCGCGACGCCCGCCGGAAACGGCGCCAGCCGCGCGAAGGACACGGACGTGATCGTGATCGGCGCGGGGCTGGCCGGGCTGATGGCAGCGGTCCACGCGACCAACGCCGGGGCGCGCGTCCGGCTGATCGCGCAGGGCTGGGGCCAGCAGCTCGTCACGCCGGGCTGGATCAGCGTCTGCGACCGCGCCGAGGACGACGTGATCGCCGAGGTGCGGGGACACGCTGCGCTGCACCCGGAGCATCCCTATGGACGGGCGGGTGACGACGCGATGGTCGCCGGGCTGGACAGCTTCCGCGCAGCGGCGGCGGCGGTCGGCCTGCCCTATGATCAGCGCAAAAAAGACGGCCATAACATGCGGCTGATCACGATGCTGGGCGCCGTTCAGCGTGCCATGATCGCGCCGCGCGGGATCGCGGCAGGCGATTTGACTGAGGTCAGCGGCCCGCTGCTGATCGTCGGCTTCGCGGGCTGGCGTGATTTCTACGCCGAGCTGACCGCGGCCAACCTGCGCCGCCAGGGGATCGAGGCGCGCGCGATTGAGGTGCAGCTTCCTGACCCTGACCGCTGGTGGGACCGCTGGCCGGGCGATCTGGCGCGTGAGTTCGACGCCGCGCCGTTCCGCGAGAGCATCGCGCAGCAGGTCACGCCGCACGTCCAGGGCATGGAGCGCGTCGGGTTCCCGGCCGTGCTGGGGATGAACGAGTATCCACACACGCTCGACGACCTGAAACAGAAGATCGGGCGGCCCGTCTTCGAGGTTCCGACGCTGCCCGCCAGCGTGGCAGGTGTGCGCCTCAGCGACCGGCTGCGTTGCTGGCTGCTGCGTCAGGGCGTCCGCGTCCAGATCGGGCACCCTGTCACGCACGGGGTAGTCGAAGGGCGGCGCTGCATCGGCGTCGAAGTCGCCTCGCTGGGGCACCCAACGCTGTTCCGCGCCGATCACTTTATCCTGGCGACTGGCGGCCTGTATAACGGCGGGATTCAGACCGACGAGCGCGGACGCGTGTGGGAGCCACTGTTCAACCTGCCGGTCGCCGCGCCTGAAGTCGAGAGCCGCGCCGAGTGGTACCATGATGACCTGCTGATCAAGCGCGGGCACCCCGTCCACCGCCAGACCGGGCTGCGCGTCAACACGCAGCTTCAGCCGCTCGACGCGGCGGGCGATCCGGCGCTGGAAAATGTCTACGCCACCGGCCAACTGCTGGCCGGGTTCAACCCGCTGACGGACGGCTGCGCCGAAGGGATCGCCCTGGCGACTGCCTACAAAGCTGTTCGCACCGCGCTTGAGCTGGACGCCTGATGAACGAGACGAGACCTGTCATGAGCGATCCTTCCCTCAGCCTGATCGAGATTACGGCCTTTACCGCCGATCACTGTATCAAGTGCAACATCTGCACGTCGGCCTGTCCTTTTTCGAAGGTCACGCCGCTGTTCCCCGGCCCGAAGGTCGTCGGGCCGCAGTGGCAGCGCCTGCGCGATCCCGGCGCGGACTCGCCGGACCATTCGCTCGACTACTGCTCAAGCTGCGGCATCTGCACGCTGGTCTGCCCGCACGGCGTCAGAGTGATGGAGATCAACACACAGGCCAAAGCCAGGATGGTCGAGACGCACGGCCTGTCGTTCCGCAACTGGTTCCTGGCGCGCAACGAGCGGTGGGGCCGCTGGGGCACGCCCTTCGCGCCGCTGGCGAACTTCGCGCTGCGCAGCCGGCTGGTGCGCTGGGCGGTCGAGAAGACAGTCGGTATCTCGGCGCGCGCGCCGATGCCCGGCTGGGCAGGGTACACCTTTCGCGGCTGGTGGAAGAAGCAGGTCCGCGCGCACCCGCGCCCGGAGCCAGTATCCGACGCCGACCGCGTGGTGTACTTTCACGGCTGCTCGACCAACACTTACGAGCCGCACGTCGGCAAGCTGGCAGTCGCGATTCTGGAGCATATCGGGCTGCACGTCGAAGTGCCGGAGCAGGGCTGCTGCGGCCTGCCCGCGCAGTC
>JADLHR010000217.1 GCA_020848665.1 Anaerolineae bacterium | reverse complement strand
GGTTGGTCGACCGGGCGGAGCGGTATGAAGTCTACCGGCGCGCGCGCCGCTACCGGCAGCACCGGCGGCGTTTCGTAACCGAGTGGGCGGATGTGACCGCCGCAGCCCGCGAAGAGATCGCGCTGGCTCGTGAGCTACTGACGCAGACGGAGCTGTCGTCGGAGGCTGTGTCGGTCGGGCTGGCGCTGGTCGAGCAGCTTGGAATCGATTCGCACCGCGCCGAATACGCGATGTTTGAGGCGGCGCGCGCCTACGCGGCGGCGGACGGGCGCGATGTGGCGACAATGGCGGATATTCGGACCGTCGCGCCGATGGCATTGCGCCAGCGCCGCAGCCCGTTCATGGTCGATTTCTTCGTGCACCAATCTGCCGAGGATGCCGCGATCCGCGAGCAGCTTGATGCGCTGTCCGCCGATCTCGACTGGGACGGCAGCCGGTGAGCGACGGGAGGCGCACCGGGCTGCTGGTCGTTGTGATCGCGGCGCTCGGTCTTGCGCTGATGGCATTCTATTTGCCCTGGGTCACGCACACGACGGCGGGCTTCACGATGAACGGGTTTGACCTTGCGGAGTGGACCAGCCTGCATCCCGCGACGCGCAGCGGCTCGCCGCCGATGTTGACGCCTTTCCTGCTGCGCGCCCCGCAGGTCGCGATCGCGATTGGGCTGGCGCTGGCAGCAGGCGCCGTCTCTGACCGGCGCTGGTGCACGGTGGGGTGGGCAGCGGCGCTGGCAATCGCGCTGCGCATGATCCCGCCAGTCGAGTTCTGGCAGGGTGCGCGCGGGGACCCGAATTACCGGCAAATGGCGCTGCTGACAGCGATCGGGGTGGGCGGAGTCGCGCTGGTGGCGCTTGTGAGGTTGCGCGGGCGCTACTGGTTTGGCGTGCTGGTGATTGTGCTGGTAGCCGGTGTGCTGGCGGGTTGGGCCGGGCTGTCGCGCGCCGGGGTGCTGCTCGACAACTTCGAGATCGCGGTCAAGATCGGCGCGGGACCGGCGCTCTACACGCTGGCGGCGGTCGTCGCCGGGCTGACGGCTGGCCTGCGCGCGGCGCGCCGGAAATAAAAAGGGCGATTAACCCGCCGTCAATCGCCGCTTTCCTGCCGCGCTAGAGGTTCGGTTAAACGACCGGAAGGCCAGGTCTAGATCATGTGGGTGTCGATATAGGTCACCGCGTCGCCGACGGTTGTGATCTTCTGCGCTTCCTCGTCCGAAATCTCGCCGCCAAATTCGTCTTCGAACGCCATAATCAACTCGACCAAGTCGAGCGAGTCTGCTTCCAGGTCCTCGCGGAAGCGCGCCTCAAGCTTTACTTCTTCGGGGTCTACGCCGAGCAGCTCGACGATAATATCCGTGACCCGTTCCTGAGTCGTTGCCATGTCTTCAACCTCCAGTGTGTTAGGCTCATGCTGTGTGCTTGGTGTGCGCCGCGCCGGGCTGCGCCTATTGTACACCAGAACGCTACGCCGAACAGAGGATATTTAGTATATTCTCTGTCGAGCAGGCAAGTTTACCTGTTGCGATCCGGTTTGTCCACCGCCGCACCACGATAAAGGAACACCCAGCGATGCCAAAAGTTACGAACGGGCCGACCACCGAGCGCCGCAAGGATGATCATATCCGGATCAACCTGGAGGAGGCTGTTCAGTTCCCGCGCCTGACGACCGGGCTGGAGCGTTACCGCTTCATGCATCAGGCCGTGCCGGAGCTGGACCTGGCAGCCGTCAGCACCGAAACGGAGTTTTTCGGCAAGCGCCTGAACGCGCCGCTGCTGATTTCTTCGATGACCGGCGGAACCGAGCGCGCGCAGGTGATTAACCGCGCGCTGGCCGAGGCTGCGCAGCAGGCCGGGATCGCGATGGGGCTGGGGTCGCAGCGCGCCGCGCTCGAAGACCCGTCGCTGGCAGTGACCTATGACGTGCGCGGCATCGCGCCGGACATTCTGCTGTTCGCCAATCTTGGCGCGGTTCAGTTGAACTATGGCTATGGGGTGGATGAGTGCCGGCGGGCGGTCGATCTGATTGAAGCGGACGCACTGATCCTGCATTTCAACGCGCTGCAAGAAGCGGTGCAACCAGAGGGTGATGGCAACTTCGCGGGGCTGCTGGCGAAGATCGAGGCCATATGCCGCGCGCTGGAGGTGCCGGTGATCGCCAAAGAAGTCGGCTGGGGCTTCTCACTCCAAGCTGCACAGCAGCTTGGAGCCGCCGGAGTAGCCGCAATCGACGTGGCCGGGTCAGGCGGGACCTCGTGGAGCGAAGTCGAGTATCATCGCGCGCCGACTGCGCAGCACGCTAACGTCGCGCGCGCGTTTGCGGACTGGGGCATCCCGACCGCCGAAGCGATCGGCTACGCCTGCGAGGGCGCGCCAGGGCTGCCGATCATCGCCAGTGGCGGTTTGCGCGACGGGATCGATGTCGCCAAGTGCCTCGCGCTCGGCGCGGACCTGGGCGGGCTGGCCGGGCCGTTTCTGAAAGCGGCGGCGGTGTCGGTCGAAACGGTGCGGCAGACAATCTGGGAGCTTCAAACGCAGCTTCGCGTGGCGATGTTCGCCAGCGGCGCAGCGGACATTTCCGCTCTCAAGCGGACGCCGCTCTATCCCGTGGACGGATAGCTTCGCGCCGCGCTAGATAAACGCCACGAAGACCTGGTTGCCAAGCAGACGCCCGCGCTGCGTCAGGCGAAGCTGCCCGGCTGGCCCGGTCTCCAGCAAGCCCACCTCGCGCAGCGGCTCGATCGCGCTGCCGTAGATCGCTTCCAGCGACAGGCCGAAGCGCGCCCGAAATTCTGCTGGATCGATTCCATCACGCACCAGTCGCAGGCCCATGATCATCCATTCGGCCATCGCGGTCGGTGGGTCGATCACCTCGATATGCTCGACGGCGGCGGTTAGTGGAAATTCCTGTGGCGCGCGCTGGCTGTCGATGCGCGCGATGTACGCTTCGGGACGCAGCGCAGTGTCATAGCGGACTCCGTTCGCGTAGCCGTGCGCACCCGCGCCCAGCCCCAGGTACGGCTCACAGCGCCAGTATTGCAGGTTGTGGCGCGATTCCCGTCCGGGGCGCGCCCAGTTGCTGATCTCGTACTGCTCGAATCCAGCGGCGTCGAGCGTGTCGGTCGCCCATTCGTACATGTCCGCCGCCAGGTCGGGGTCTGGCTCGGCGATGCGCCCGCTCCGCGACCAGCGTTCGAAGGTTGTCCCTTCCTCGATAGTCAGCCCATAGAATGAGATGTGCTCCGGCTCCAGCGCCAGCGCGGCGTGCAGACTATCCTGCCACATGCTCAGCGTCTGGCGCGGTGATCCATAGATCAGGTCGAGGCTGATGTTCTCGAAACCGGCGGCGCGCGCCCGCCAGACAGCCTGCCGCACATCGGCGAGCGTGTGCAGGCGCGCGTAAAGCTCCAACTCGCTGGCGTGGGCGGACTGCATGCCGATGCTCAGCCGGTTAATACCCGTCTGGCGCAGCGCGCGCAGGTATGCCTCATCCGCCGATTCCGGGTTTAGCTCCAGCGTGATCTCGGCGTCCTGCTGCAAGGCGAAGGCGGAGCGACAGGCGTCGAGCGTAGCCGCGATCTCGCCCGCTGGCACGAGGCTGGGCGTGCCGCCGCCGAAGTAGGCGCTCAGCGCGGGGCGACGCGCGCTGCCCGCGGCCAGCGCGATCTCGCGGCGCAGCGCCGCCATATAGGGCGCGATCAGCCCTTCGCGTTTGGTGTAGATGTTAAACGCGCAGTACGTGCAGCGCACGTGGCAGAAGGGAATGTGCAGATACAGCGCCAGCCACGGCTCGCTTTCGGGGCGGTCGGCAGGCGATGGCTCGGTATTCAGCGATGGCTGCGTCAATGCGGGCGCTCAATTGCGGTATGCTAACCGGGCCACTATAATAGCCACAAAATGGCTCGATATCTACGATTCTGAGAACCGCCCTGGCGAGCCAGGGGCTTGAAGGCCGGTTTTATTCGATGGTTGATACGCAGCGGTTCACGGGCCGGTTCCCTGAGCAGCCCAGCGGTGATAGCGCGCTTCAGGTCGGTTCTGTTCTGCAAAACCGTTACCGGATCACGGGCGTGATCGGGGTCGGGGGGATGGGATCGGTCTACCAGGCGCGCGATTTGCGCTTCCCGAACGTGGTGCGCTACGTGGCCGTCAAGGAGATGATGAACCCGCACGCCGACCAGGGTGCGCGCGAGCTGACGCTGCGTACCTTCGAGCGCGAGTCTGATATGCTGGCCTCGCTCAGCCACCCGGCGGTTCCCGGTATCTACGACTATTTCCCCAGCAAGATGCGCGCTTACCTGGTGATGGAATACATCAACGGGCGCGATCTGGATGCGATCGTTAACGCGTCGGGCGAGCGGTTGTCCGTCGCGTTGGTCCAGCAGTGGGCGGTCGAATTGTGCGACGTGCTGGGCTATCTGCACCAGCAGGAGCCGGAAGCGATCATCTTCCGCGACGTGAAACCCTCGAATATTATGATCGACCAGCACGGGCGCCTGCGGCTGGTCGATTTCGGGATCGCTAAGATTTTCCAGCAAGGCCAGAAGGGGACGATGATCGGCACGGAGGGGTACTCCGCGCCTGAGCAGTATCGCGGCGAGGCGACCCCGGCGAGCGATGTGTACGGGATCGGGGCAACGCTGCATCACCTGCTCACCGGGCGCGACCCCCGGCTGGAAGCTCCGTTCACGTTCGCCGAGCGGCCGATCCGCGAGGGTAACCCCGACATCTCGCCTGAATTTGAGGCGATTATCATGAAGGCGCTGTCGTTTGACGCCGCCGATCGCTATCCCCACGCGACGGCGATGAGAGAGGCGCTGGAACAGATTACCGAGGTCGCTGACAGCAGCGTGATCGTCCCCAGCGCCCGGCTGACCGACGAAATGATCGCCTGGGGTGATGCCGATCATGGCGTGGCGGCGCTATGGAAGTTCTGCTGCGAGGACGAAGTACGGTCGTCACCGGTTATCCATCGCGGCGTGGTGTACGTTGGCGCCTACGATAATAACCTCTACGCGATCAACGCCGTGGACGGCTCGTTCCGCTGGAAATACCCGTCAGCGGAGGGTATCTCGTCCTCACCGACAGTGGCCGATGCGGAAAACCTGGTTCTGTTCGGCTCGCTCGATCATCTGCTGTATGCCGTCGATACGCGGGTCGGGCAGTTGAGCTGGACGGTCGCCACACAGGGCGCGGTGCAGTCTTCGCCGACAATCGCGCACGGACATGTTTTTTTCGGCAGCGATGATGGGCATCTCTATGCGGTCCGGCTGGCGACGGGCCGGGTGCAGTGGAAGTGGTGGGGCGGCGCCGCGATCCGGTCGCGGCCCCTGGTCACCGGCGAGATGATCGTGGTCGGCCTCGAATCAGGCGATGTGGCGGGGATCGATCTGTCCGGACAAATGGTGTGGCGCTTCAAGGCGAAGCGCGCGGTGGTATCTTCCCCGCTGGAGCATGACGGCCTGGTGTTTTTCGGATCGATGGACTGGCACATCTACGCGCTGGAGCTGGCACGCGGCTGGAAGGTGTGGACCTTCCGCACAAACAAACCGGTGGTTTCGTCGCCCGCGTTTGGCGACGAGAAAATCTACATCGGCTCAGTGGATGGCAGCCTGTACGCGCTCGATATCGCCACCGGGAAAGAGCGATGGCACTACGAGACGAGGGGCCAGGTCACATCGTCGCCGGCGTACGACAACGGTGCGGTCTTTTTCGGAAGCATCGACGGCCATCTGTACAGCCTTGAAACCAAGTCCGGCCGGTTGCGCTGGAGCTTTGAAACGGGCGGGCCGGTCGTCGCTTCACCCGCGCTTCATGACGGTGTACTGTATATCGGCTCGATGGATCACTGCGTCTATGCGTTGAAAGCCTAGTCCGTGCGGGAGAAACGTCGATGAACTTGCTGCGCCGTATATTCGGCCTCTCAGAATCACCGCGCGACCGGGATGATGGGATCACGATCTCGCACGAACAGGACGCTACCTCGCCGCCCGAGCAGGCCGTGATCGCGGGGCCGGAGCCAGGCGCCCGCCTGGCCGCCAACGGCGATCGGGCCAGGATCACGCGCGCCGACGACGACACCGACCCGCTGCTGGACGAAAGTCTGGGGGGGATATTTGAGACGCGCCCTCTGCCGCGCCTGGATCCGAGCGTTCCCAAGCCCGGCCAGCGCCTCACCTTCGGCCAGTTCAGCGATATTGGCATGGTGCGTGGCAATAACCAGGACGCGATCCTGGCGGCTGTCGCATCCAGCGCCAGCATCGACGACCTGCCGGATTTTGGCATCTTCATCGTTGCCGATGGCATGGGTGGGCATCACGACGGCGAGAAGGCGGCTTCGATCACAACGCGCATTGTCGCGCAGTATGTGCTCGGCGAGATATTGGGCGCGATGCTGGAGCAGACAATGGACGATCCCGAGCGGCCCGCGATCACTGAAGTTCTGCGCGAAGCGCTTCAGCGCGCCAACCGCGCGGTCTCGGCGCAGGTTCCTGAAGGGGGCACAACCGCCTCGATGGCGACGATTATCGGAGACCTGGCGTACATCGCACATGTTGGCGACAGCCGTGTCTACCAGCTTACCGATGGGGGTATTGACCAGATCACGCGCGATCATTCGCTGGTACAGCGCCTGATCGAGCTGGATCAGCTTACACCGGAAGAGGCCGCCGAACACCCGCAGCGTAATGTTCTCTACCGCGCCATCGGGCAAAACGAGACCCTCGACGTGGACTCCATCACGCGGCGGCTTCCGCCGCACTCGCGCTTGCTGCTGTGCAGCGATGGGCTGTGGAACCTGGTCCCCGAAGAAACGATCCGCGAGATTTCTGCCTCGCACAGCAGCCCGCAGGAAGTCTGCGATCGGCTGGTCAGCCTGGCGAACGAGCGCGGCGGGCCGGACAATATCAGCGTCATCGTGGTCCAGATACCGGGCTAGGCGCAGAAGGTTGCAGCCGTGTCCACTGAAGCCCTGCGCAATCTTTACGCTATTCTGGGCGTGCCAGCCGAAGCGACCCAGGACGATATCCGAGAAGCCTACCGTATCGCAGCGCGGCGCTTTCATCCTGACGCTAACTCCAACGAGGGCGCCGAACACCAGTTCCGCGACATTGCCTCGGCGTATGAAGTGCTCGGCAACTCACAGCGGCGCTATGCCTATGACGAAGAGCGACGCACGGCAGGCAGCGAACCGGCCTATTTTTCGCTGCGCGTTACTCCCAGCAAGCGTGTACTCGGTACGCTGGACGAACCGCAGGTCCTCTATCTTCTGCTGGAAATCGCCCCGCTGCGCGAGCTTACCAAACAGCAGAAGCGTGAAGTTCCGCTTAATCTGACGCTCGTGCTTGACCGCAGCAAGTCAATGAAGGGGATTCGCCTCGACAAGCTCAAGATCGCCGCGCACCAGATTATCGAGAGCCTGTCCGCCGAGGACCGGCTTGCGCTGGTAAGCTTCAGCGACCGGGCAGAGGTGCTGATTCCCGCCGCGCCCGTGATAGACACAATCGCGCTGCGCGCGCAGGTTAATCTGATGCGGGCCGACGGCGGGACGGAGATCTTTCACGGCCTCCAGGCGGGGATCGACGAGTGTCGCAAGCATCTGAGCGACCGGTTTGTCAATCATGTGGTGCTGCTGACCGATGGGCGCACCTTTGGCGACGAGGAGCGCGCGCTTGAGCTGGCGAACCAGGCGGCCGCCGAGGGGGTCGGCATCAGCGCGATGGGGATCGGCGAGGAATGGAACGATGAATTTCTCGACGCGCTGGCGTCATGCACGGGCGGCACATCGACCTATGTGACTTCGCCAACCGCAGTTGTCCGCTTCCTGAACGAGCGTGTCCGGAGCCTGGGCGACACGCTTGTTGAGCGCCTCAAGCTGTGCGTCGCGCCGGATGCTGATATTGTGCTGGAGTCACTGTTCAAGCTTCAGCCGAATCCACAGCCAATGGATACGTCGCCTCAGCCGGTTCCGCTTGGCTTGCTCGAATTCAACCGGACGCTGATGTGCCTGGTCCAGCTTCAGATGCCGCCGGGCAAGCGAACGGGTTTCCGCACTGTTGCGCGGATCGACGTGACTGGCAATGTGCTGATTGCCGAGCGCCGGGACTATAAGGTGCTGAGCGATATCTCGGTTGAGATCGCCAGCAATCCGCCGCCGGAAGACCCGCCGCTCCCGATTCTTGACGCGCTTGGCAAGCTGACGCTGTACCGGATTCAAGAGAAAGCGCAGCAGTCGTTGCAGAAGGGCAACGCTGCCGAAGCGACGCGGCGGCTGGAGAACCTGGCGACCCGGCTGCTGGCCTCCGGCCAGGACGAGTTGGCGCAGATGGCAATCATCGAAGCGCGGCGCGTCGCCAGCACCAGTCTGCTGTCGGAGGAGGGGCGCAAGACGCTGAAATTCGGAACTCGCCGGCTGCTGTCGCAGCCTGATCCGCAGGACCCCGGCTCATGAGAACGTGCCCCTACTGCGCCGAGCAGAACCGCGAAGGTGTGCTGTTCTGCGAGGAATGCGGCCAGCCTTTCATCGGCGTGCAGGCAATTATGGCAACCAGCCAGTTAGTGAACGAGGATCAGGTGAGCCTGCGTGGGCGGGTTAAGTGGGGCACGGCCCGCTTCGATCGGCGAGCGGCGGTCGTTGTGCACGTGCGAGATGCGCGCGAGCCGCTGACTCTCATTCCCAAGGACGAGATTGTTCTTGGCCGATCCGACATCCATTCGCCGGTTGTGCCTGATGTTGATATGGCGCCCTATGGCGCGGCGGAGCAAGGCGTCTCGCGCCGGCACGCCGTAATCCGGCGCGGAGAAGACACGCTGACTCTGATCGATCTCGGCAGCACGAACGGCACGCATCTTAACGGCCAGCGCCTGATTCCGCACCAGCCGCGCGTGCTGCGCGATGGCGACGAGATTCGCATGGGTAAGCTCGTCTTTCATATATTCTTCAAAGAATAACACGCTTGTCTTTGTATGTGATCCGTGATCGCACAGCCGCGATCGTTTTTCCAGGGGCAGCGATACCATGCAGACGATTTACGTTCATCTCGCTAACGAAGAACCGTTTATGGCGGAGGTCGAGGCTCTGCCCGCGCCCGGCGATCAGGCGATCTTCTGCCTGAACCCGCGCAAGCGTGACGGCAAGGACCTTCATTATGTGCTGGCTGAAGTGCAGCAAATCATTGTACCGTGGTGGCGCATCAGCTTTGTCGAAGTGATGCCCAGCGGCCAGGAAGAGGAGATCGTGGCGTTCTACCGCGACTAGCGGCTCTGTGAAAGGAACAGGCATGGCGACAGGAAAACCGCCGCGCGCTGCGCCGCGTGACGCGAAACGAGTGCTGGTGGTGGACGACGAGCCTCGCATGATTGGGTTCATCCGCATGAATCTGGAGCTGGAAGGATACCAGGTCATCGAGGCGCATAACGGGCTGGAGGCGCTGGAAGCGATCCGCACCCAGCTTCCCGATCTGGTGTTGCTGGATGTGATGATGCCGCAGCTTGACGGCTTCGAGACCCTGCGAATGCTGCGCGAATTCAGCAGCATTCCCGTGATCATGCTGACCGCCAAAGGCGAAGAAGACGACAAGGTATACGGGCTGGAGCTGGGCGCGGATGATTACGTCACCAAGCCCTTCGGCTCACGCGAGCTGTCGAGCCGGGTGCGAGCTGTGCTGCGTCGCGCCGAGACGCCAGCGGCTTCACCTGACACGGCGGTGCTGAAGATTGATGACCGGCTCAGCGTGGACTTCAACCGGCGCGAGGTTATCGTCGCAGGCGAGCACATCAAGCTGCGCCCGACCGAGTACCGGCTGCTGTACCACCTGATCGAGAACGCCGGGTGGACCGTTCCACATGAGCAGCTTCTGGCGAAGGTGTGGGGCTACGAGTACCGCGATGAGACGCATTACGTGCGGCTCTACGTCAACTATCTGCGCGAGAAAATCGAGGAAGACCCATCTAACCCGAAGTATATTCTGACCGAGCGCGGTGTCGGCTACCGGTTCGTGGATTTCAAGCAGCGCACCGAATAGCTGCGCCGGCGGGCATAATCGCAACTACACGGCGCCGGACGAGTTCTCAGGTCCGGCGCCGATTACGTCCAGCGCCGCGCGGGCCGAGTTGCGCTGTGGTGCGAGCCAGCCTTCCTCCGAGATCATCCGTTCCAGGTGCGCGCGAATCGCCGCGCGCTCGTGCTGTGCCAGCCAGCCCCACGCGGTGCAGATGCGCTCGGCATCCTGACTCAGCAGCATGCCCCAGAAGACTTCGAGATCGTAGGCGTCGCTCACTTCGGCGTCTCCTCAAGACCGTGTTCGGCGCGTAACCGGGCGTACGCCTCCTCGAATTCGGTTAGGAGCGCGGTTTTTTCGTCCGGCGACAGATAAGCGGCGCGGACCGCGTTGAGCGCGACCTCCTCAAGCTCGTCGAGCGACAGGCCGCAATCTTCGACCGCGTGGCGATATTCATCGACCAGCGCTGTGTTGAACAGCGCTGGATCGTCCGAATTCACCGTGACCAGCAGACCGGCCTCGACCAACCGCTTGAGCGGGTGCGCCGCATAGGACGGATAGACGCCCAGGCACAGGTTGCTGGTGGGGTTGACTTCGAGCGGGACTTGCTGCGCCACAAGGTGTTCTAGCAGCGCCGGATCCTCGATGGCGCGGACGCCGTGCCCGATTCGCTCTGCGCCCAGCGCACGCAGCGCGCCCCAGATACTCTCCGGGCCAACCGTTTCGCCCGCGTGCGGATTGCTGTGCAATCCGTGCCGGTGGGCGAGCGCGAAGGCCTCCGCGAACCACTCGGGCGGGTAGCCGACTTCCGGTCCGCCGAGGCCGAGCGCGACCACTCCTCCCGCACGCGACTGTTCGGACGCGGCCCACTCGGCGACAGTCAGCGCCGTATCTGGGTTGCAGCGCACGATGTCCGGAATCCAGCGCATCTCAACGCCGAATTCGTCGTGGGCGCGGGTACGCCCGGCGTTCACGGCGTCAAGAAGCTCATGCCACGCGAGACCGCCCGTCCGGAGAATATGTGTCCCCGGCGAGAAGGTCACTTCGGCGTAGCGAATGTTCTGCTCGGCCATGCTGCGACCGTACTCGTAAACGGCGCGCGCGAAATCCTCTGGCCGGCGCAAGCAGCCGCAGATCATTGCGTAGATCGCGAGAAAATGGTCAAAATCGCGGAAGGTGTACCAGCGGCGCAGCCCCTCCACGTCCGAGGCGGGAAGCGAAACGCCGTTGTCTGCCGCCAGCTCCAGCAGCGTCTCGGGGTGGACGGCGCCTTCGAGGTGCACGTGCAGCTCCGCTTTGGGCATCGCCCGGATGTACTCATCTAGTGACACCGGTCAGTTCTCCTGCTCTGTGGCGGGAGCGCTGCTCTCGCGGACACGCTCGTGCGCGAGCGCGGCCTCGACGAACGCGCTAAACAGCGGGTGCGGCCGGTTGGGGCGGCTCAAAAACTCAGGATGAAACTGGCTCCCGACCATGAAGGGATGTTCAATTACTTCCATGATTTCGACCAGCCGCCCATCGGGGCTGAGGCCGCTGAAGCGCGCACCGGCGGCGGCGAACTCGTCACGGAACTGGTTGTTGAACTCGAACCGGTGGCGGTGCCGCTCTTCGACCAGCGGTGCGCCGTACGCGGCAGCAGCGGCCGAGCCGGGCTGCAAGGCGCAGGGGTAGACGCCCAGCCGCATTGTCCCGCCCAGGTTGGCGACGTCGTGCTGGTCGGGCATCAGGTCAATCACAGGGTGCGCGGTGGCGGTGTCGAACTCGGTGCTGTTCGCGTCGTCCAGGCCCAGGACATTGCGGGCGAACTCGACACACATGACCTGCATACCCAGGCACAGGCCAAGATACGGGGTCCGATGCGTGCGGGCGTATTTCGCCGCGTCGATCTTGCCTTCGATGCCGCGATACCCAAAACCGCCGGGCACGACGATCCCGTCAACTGTCTCCAGCAGCGCCACACCTTTGCCTTTTTCAAGATCGCCGGAGTGAATCCACTCGACTTCGAGATCGCGATCGTGTGCGACTGCGGCGTGATACAGCGCCTCTTTCACGCTCATATAGGCGTCGCGCAGCTCGACATACTTGCCGACAACGGCGATGCGCAGCGGCCGGTCGGCGTGCTGCATCCGGCTGACCAGCTCGCGCCAACTGGCGAGATCGGGATCGCTGGCGGCGAGGCCGAGCCGCTCGACGATGTAATTGCCCAGCCCGGCGTCTTCGAGCATCAACGGCACACTATAGATATTGTCTACCGTCTCCATCGGGATAACCGCGCGTTCCTCAACGTCGCAGAACAGCGCGATCTTGCGCACCAGGTCATCGGCGACGGGGTAATCGGTCCGTGCCAGGATCACCTGCGGCTGGATACCGAGGCTGCGCAGCTCGCGGACGCTGTGCTGCGTCGGTTTGGTCTTTAGCTCGTGCGTCGCGCCGATGTAGGGCAGGTACGTGACATGAATGTAGAGCGTATGCTCGCGGCCCACGTCGGTGCGAAGCTGGCGAATGGCCTCCAGGAAGGGCTGGCCTTCAATGTCGCCCACCGTGCCACCGACCTCCACGATGACCACGTCCGGCTCGCGTTTCTGGCCGACGAGCGCGATACGCCGCTTGATCTCGTTGGTGATGTGGGGAATGACCTGGATCGTTCCTCCCAGATAATCGCCGCGCCGCTCGCGACTGATTACTTCGGCGTAAATCTGGCCGGAAGTCACGTTGCAGGTGCGGTCGAGGTTCTCGTCGATGAAGCGCTCGTAGTGGCCGAGGTCGAGATCGGTTTCGGCACCGTCAGCGGTGACGAAGACCTCGCCATGCTGGTAAGGACTCATCGTGCCAGGATCAACGTTGAGATATGGGTCGAGCTTCTGAATGACCACCTTCAGACCGCGCGCCTTCAAAATCCGGCCAATGGCGGCGGCCGTCACGCCTTTTCCAACGGAACTGACCACTCCACCTGTGCAGAAGATGTACTTGGGCATACGCTCTCACCTGTGCGTTCAGTTTTGCTGGTATAGTACCACCCGGCGCTCCGCACTAAAAAGAGCGACGGGGAGATGCGGCTGCTGCGCCGTCTCCCCGTCGTGAGTGTCTCGTACAGGGCTTGACCGCCTCTGTAGGTCGCCGGAGTTAGACCAGTTTTTCAAGGTCGCTCGCCGCGCGCTTCATATCCAGGAAGACCAGCCCCAGCTTGGCGCCGTCCCGCACCAACGCGGTCAGGACAGCTTCTTCGCCAACGGACATGAGAATCACGAAGCCATCGTCGCCGCGAATGTACACTTGCTCCAGCGCGCCGCGCCCTAGCTCGGCTGCGATCCGGTCACCAAGCGAAAGCATGGCGGCGGACATGGCTGACACCCGATCTTCTTCCACGTCGGCGGGCAGCGCGGAGGCCATGATCAGCCCGTCCACACTGACAACGGCGGAGGCGGCGATATCGGGCGCCCCAGCCTGCAATTCTCGCAGGCGATCGACCATCAAGTCGGTCCGCGATTTTGCCATGCCGGATGCTCCTTGTCCGCACGCGCCTGGCACCGGGCGCAGGCGCAACCGTTCCTCTCGTTCCAGGCCGCCTGCATGATAGCATATGGCCCCAGGCTCGTCAACACGTGCCGCCCGCTTGTGCTCACAATGCTTTTGGGGTTAGGATCAGGGCCGTTGTGTGGCGCACGCCGCCGTCGAAGCCAGCGCTGTGCGGGCGCCTGGCGGCATCGCCTTGATGCGTTCTTAGTGGGGAATACGGATCGGACGGGTCATGGTGGAACGGATGTCGGTGGCTCCTGCTTCACGACTGATAGTGGTGGATCCGCAGCACGAAATCGCGCGGATCGTGCGCGGCGCGATGGCGCTGTTGGCGCGCCAATATGTGCTTGTCGAAGTTCCCGGCGCGGCGGATGGCCTGTACGAGGTCGAGCGGGCGCCGGCGGACCTGCTGGTCACAGCGGCCCGCCTGGACGATGAAGTAGACGGGGTTGATCTGGCCGTCGAAATTGCGCGCATCTCGTTGGCGACGCCGGTGATCGTCCTGGCGGAGCAGGGCGATCCACGGCCCGATTCTGCACGGCTGGCGCAGGCTCCCTTTCAATACTTCGTGCGCCCTGTCGCAGAGCCATTTTTGCGGGCGCTGCGTATCGCGCTGGACGGCCTGCCGGTTGATTTTGCGGCGGTGCCGGACCTTGCCGAGATCGCGCTGCCCTCTGACGTGCCGCCGGTTGACCTGAAGACGTTGCGCGCGATCATGCTGTCTCTGATGCGCGATGTTGGGGCGATGGGCGTGATCCTGGCGGACCGGCTGGGACGCGTCCTGATCGATGAAGGCGCGACTGGTTATCTTGATCGCGAGCGGCTGGTGGGGCTGCTGGCGCCGTCCTTTAGCCGGACGGGGGACATGGGCGCGCTGGTTGGGGGCCGCGCCTGGGCGATGCAGTACTATGATGGTGAGCGGATCGACCTTTACGCGCTGTCACTGGGGCTGCACTACTTTCTGTGCCTGCTCTTTGAAGGCTCTAACCGGGCCGCGATGGGCGCGGTCGCTGTCTACGGGCGGCGTGCGGCGGACCAGATGATCGAGCGGATGGGTGTGGCGGCCTACGCCCTCCCGGTGGCTGCGCGCGCAACGCCGCAGGGCGATCTGCCTTATACCCCCGCCGACGAAGCGCCCCCTGCGCGGCAGCCCTCGAATAGATCGGGTAACGCGGCGACGCTTGAGGCGCTGCCGGAAACTGCCTTCGATCCGGACGCGCTGTTCACCCAGCCGGTGGACGAGCAGCTCGCTGACAGCCTGTTTGACCCGGAGGCGCTCGGCAGAATGGCCGACGGTTTCGGCTCGGACGAAGCCAGCCAGGTTGACATCGATGCCGCGCGCAATCTGGGGTTGTGGGGCGATTGAGTGTTATCCCGGCGCCTCGACCGCCTGACCGGTGGTGATATTTGACCGGCCAAAAAGGTGTGTTGCGTACTGGTGCGCAGGCCCTGCGTCCGGCTAAAGTGAAGAGGTCTGCCTGCGCTTGCACCGTCCAGTTGCAGGCGCGTGCCAGTATCCACATATGAACTTGTTTTCGGAGAGAAACAGCCTATGGCGAGCGTTACGAAAGTCCCAAGCGACCTGGAGATCGCACAGGCGGCAACCGTCCGCCCGATCGTTGAGATCGCGGCGAAATTGGGTCTGAGTGTTGACGACCTGGACCTGTATGGCCGCAACAAAGCCAAGGTTCACCTGTCAGTTCTGGAGAAGTATAAAGATCGTCCGCTGGGCAAGTACGTTGACGTGACCGCGATCACGCCGACGCCGCTGGGCGAAGGCAAGACGACCACGACGGTCGGGCTGACCCAGGCGCTCGGACTGCTAGGCTACAACGCGGTGACGTGCATTCGCCAGCCGAGTATGGGGCCAACCTTCGGGATCAAGGGTGGGGCCGCCGGTGGCGGTTACAGCCAGGTAATCCCGATGGAAGATTTTAACCTCCATCTGACCGGCGATATTCACGCCATTACGGTCGCGCATAACCTGGTGGCGGCGGCGATCGATACGCGCATGTATCACGAGAGCCGGCAGAGCGATGCCGCCCTGGCCCGGCGCGGCGTGAAGCGTCTCGACTTCGATCCCGACGCCATCACGTGGAACCGCGTGGTCGACGTGTGCGACCGCTCGCTGCGTAAGATCAAGATCGGTCTCAATGACGATACGCTCAAGGAAGGCGAGCCAAGTCCCATCTTCCCGCGCAGCACTGGCTACGATATTACCGTCGCCAGCGAGCTGATGGCGATCCTGGCGCTGACGAGCGGCCTGCACGACCTGCGCCAGCGCGTGGCCCGTGTCGTGGTTGGCACGAGCCGCGGCGGCGATCCGATCACGCTGGAAGACCTGGGCGTTGCCGGGGCCGTGACCGTTCTGCTCAAAGAGGCGATCATGCCGAACCTGATGCAGACGCTCGAAGGCCAGCCGGCGTTTGTGCACGCCGGGCCGTTCGCCAATATTGCGCACGGCAATAGCAGCATCCTGGCGGACCAGGTCGCGCTGCGGCTGGGCGAATACGTAATTACCGAGAGCGGGTTCGGCGCCGACATCGGCATGGAGAAGTTCTTTAACATCAAGTGCCGCGCCTCTGGCCTGATCCCGAACGCAGTCGTGCTGGTGGCGACTATCCGCGCGCTGAAGATGCACGGCGGCGGTCCGAAGGTCAGCCCCGGCGAACGGCTTGGTGAGGCGTATACCAGCGAGAACCTGGGGCTGCTCGAAGCGGGCGGCGGAAACCTCGCCAAGCATATCGAGATCGCGCGCAAGTTCGGTGTGCCGGTCGTCGTGGCCGTCAACCGCTTCCCGACGGATACCGACGCCGAAGTTGAGCTGGTCAAGCGCATCGCGGAGCAGGCGGGTGCTGAAGCGGTCGCCATGTCTGACCACTGGGCGCGCGGCGGTGAAGGCGCAGTCGAGCTAGCCGAGGCGGTCGTCGCTGCCTGCGAGAAGCCGAGCAACTTCCGCTTCCTGTACCCGCTGGAGCTGCCGATCAAGCAGAAGATCGAGATCATCGCCCGCGAGGTTTACGGGGCCGATGGCGTCGAGTACTATCCGCTGGCTGAGAAGCAGATCGAGCGTTACGAGCGCGCGGGTTTTGGAAACCTGCCGATCTGTATGGCGAAAACGCACCTCAGCCTGAGTCATGATCCAGCGCTCAAGGGCGTGCCGACCGGCTTCACGATCCCGGTGCGCGAAGTGCGCGCCAGCGTTGGCGCAGGCTTCGTCTACCCCCTGCTGGGCGAAATGAGCACTATGCCCGGCCTGCCGACCACGCCTGCCTTCATGACGATCGACGTGGACGAGGACGGCCGCATTGTCGGGCTGTTCTAGCCTGCCGCGCGGTTAGCCGCGCGCAAAAGGATATGCTAAGATGCGTGCATCGGGCCGTTGCCCGGTGCACGTTCTTGTTTGACTCCCGGCCCTATGGCGAGAGGATCGAGGATGCCCACCGTCGAAGAACTGGTCGCGCAGGCAAAGCAGGCTTACCGTTCCGGGCGCGCGGGCGAGGCCCGCGATCTGCTGCGCAGCGCTCTCCAGCGCGATCCACAGCATGAAGACGCCTGGCTCTGGCTGAGCGGGATGGTCGAGACCCTGGAAGAGCAGCAATATTGCCTGAGGAAGGTGCTGACGCTCAACCCGGCTCACGATCGCGCGCGCCAGGGCCTTGCTGCGGTGGAGCGCAGACTGGCAGGTGCGACGAATAAGGCGGCAGAGACGCGCCGTGAGCCGCGCCGTCCGGCCCGCGACCCGAATGCGCCTGCAACCAGCGTCGAGTGGGGCCGCGACGACCGGCCCGCCTTTTATGGCAGCGGCAAGCAGATCACGTTGCCTTCGGACCGCGAGTACGATGCGTGGGTGAATGAGCTGCACCTGAGTGAAAATGCCCGGCCAGTTCAGGAGCAGGCTGCGCCGTTTGTGGCCGATGAGCCGGGGCTGTTTGGCGACACGGCTCTCATGGCGGATACCGGCCCGTTTGTGGACGGCGCACCCGGCTGGTCAGGTGCCGATCCCGGCGGCTTTGATGGCGCGTGGGGCAGCCTGGGGTACGGATCGCGCCAGAGTTCGCCTGAAAGCGGCGGGCACTTCGCAGGTAGCGATCTGCCGGATGATGACAGCCAGCCGGATGAGTGGCGCGACCTTACCGCTGCCTTAAATCGCTCAACGGAGCCGCCGCCCGCGCCGCGCCACGAGTTCTCGTTTGCCGAAGCAGATGAGGGCGTTCCCGTCAGCGCCGAGCCACAACCGGCGCTCAACGTCCCGGTGCCACCGGCCGCGGCGGTCGCGCCCGCTCGACTCGTGCGTCCTGATCCGCCGCCGTCTGGCCCGGAAGCGTTCTTCGCCTACATTCCGTCGGAGATCGAGGCTGCGCGCGGCTTCTCACGGCGATCCCTGGCGCTGGCGCTGGTTATTGTACTCTTGATCGCTGCCAACGTCGCGGCGGTGATCGCGCTGGTGGGAGCGATCTAGAAGCTGTTATGCAGTTTGTGGTCTGGCTTCCAGGCCACCCCCCCCATCCTTCCGACCTGCGGTCGGCTTTCCTTCCCCCAGAACGAGGGAAGGAAAAAAAGCCGGATGGTCTCCCCTTCCCTCATTTTGGGGGCAAGGGGCCGGGGGATGGGGGGCTCTACCCGGCGCGCAAGTGCATAACACGCTCTAGCGCGGGAAACGGATCACTGCTGGGGCAGCCCGCGCCGCATCGCGTTTGCCCAGGAGTCGGGGATGCGCGCGACGTGACCCTCGTGCGTGATGCAGATGTGATGCGAGCGCCCGGTGACGTGGACCACGCCGCTGGTTTGATCGACAATCTCATAGCCGAACACGATCGCGCGGCTCTTGAGGTCTTCGATCCAACTCCGCGCGATGAGTTGTTGGCCGTAGCGCGCCGGGACGGCGTAGCGCGCCTGCACTTCGGCGACTGTCAGCCAGTAGCCGCTGCGCTCGAAATCAGCATAGCTGGCGCCCAGCGCGCGCGAATAGTGGCTGCGCGCTTCTTCAAAGTAGACAATGTAAACCGAGTGATGGACAATGCCCATCGCATCGGTTTCGGCATAGCGCACATAAAAGCTCGTCTCGGCGACGAAGCGATCGGATGGGGGCATAGGTCGGCTCCTTCCGGACAGGCAAATGCGGTGCATTCTAGCCGGGCAAGGTAGGGTGCGCAAGCCGATCTGGATCACATGAAGACGGAGTGAGTATGCCCGAAGAAAAGGCGGTCGTCGAGTTCATAGCGACGGAAGTCGGCGAACGGCTGGACAAGGTGCTGGCCGCGCGCTTCGACACCCTTTCGCGTAGTCAAATTCAGACGCTGATCCGCGACGGCCAGGTGCTGGTGAACGGGCAGGTGATCAAGGTGTCGTACCGTCTGGCAGATGGCGACGCAGTCTCGATCGCGCTGCCGGAAGACACTGCTGATCACGAGCCGTCGCCCGAAGCAATCCCGCTCGATATTGTGTACGAGGATGATCAGGTCGCCGTCGTCAGCAAACCGGCAGGCATGGTGGTTCATCCCGCCTTCGGGCACAGCTCCGGCACGCTGGTAAACGCGGTGCTGGCGCGCTGGCCCGAAATCGCGTCGTTCAGCGAGCCATCGCGGGCCGGGATCGTGCACCGGCTTGATAAAGACACGTCCGGCGTGCTGATCGTCGCCAAAACACACGCCGCGCTGGAGTCGCTGCGCGCTCAGTTCAAGGGCCGCGAAGTGCGCAAACGCTATCTTGCGCTGGTGGACGGCGCTCCTGAGACGCCCGAAGGGGTGATCAACGCGCCGATTGGGCGCGACCCGGCGCAGCGCAAGCGGATGGCCGTTCGCCACGACGGACGCGAAGCCATCACCGAGTTCCGGGTGGTCGAGCATTACGCTGACTATAGCCTGGTGGAGGTTTATCCGAAAACGGGCCGCACGCATCAGATTCGCGTGCATCTGGCCTTCATCGGGCACCCGGTCGCGGGGGATACGGTGTACGGGCGGCGCAAGCAAGCGATCAGACTCAAGCGGCACTTTCTGCACGCAGCGGCGATCACCTTTACCCGTCCGGGGAGCAGTGAAGCAATCACTGCCGAGGCGCCGCTGCCAGCGGGACTGGAAAACATCCTCGCCAAGCTGCCGCGCTGATCCCGCCGTACCCGGACGCTCGTCTGTTCTAATGCGCCGCGCTGAATGTGGCATTTTCCCCTGTTTGGCGCTACATTTGAGGGGCGATTATGTGGACCGCGAGCAGCTTGCGGAGCCTAATTTTTCCTGCGCGTCCGCATCCCGACCCTGAGGAGAATCCATGCGTGAGATCACTGTAGCAACTGTGCAGATGAAGCCGGTCCTGGGTGAGGTCGAGGACAATCTGGTCAAGATGACCGATTTCATCTCGCAGATCGCCTCGCGGCAGAAAGTTGATCTTATCGTCTTCCCGGAGCTGGTCACCAGCGGTAACGAGCTGGGAGTCCGGTTCACTGAGAAGGCGCAGCGTGTCCCCGGCCCATCGGCCAACCTGATCGCTCAGCGCGCCGCCGATTATGGTGTTTATATCGCGTTCGGGATGGTCATGAAGGAGCGCGTCGAGAGCATCCTGTTTAACACGGCGGTGCTCGTTGGGCCGGACGGTGAGCTGGTCGGCACGTACAATAAGGTGCATCTGCACGGCGAGGAGCGGATGGCGTTCCGCGAGGGATTCCGCCTGCCGGTGTTTGATACAGACATCGGACAGATCGGCCTGATGATCGGCTGGGACCTCGCGTTTCCTGAGGTGGCGCGCTCACTGACGCTGGACGGCGCGGAAGTCCTGTGCGTGCTGGCGAACTGGGAAACGTCCGAGATGGATGAGTGGCGCACTTACGTCAAGGCGCGTGCCTACGAAAACGCGCTGTACGTCGTCGGCGCGAACCGTGTTGGCGACGATGTGACGCTTAGCTTCGGCGGTGAGAGTATGATCGTCGGGCCGCGCGGCAGGCTGTATGCCTCGCTCACTGACACCGAGAGCGAGAAGGCGAGTGAAACCAGCGCGGAAAGCGGGCAGCCCGCCGACAAGCCCGTAGAGAAGGACGACAAGAAAGAAGACAAGAAAGACAAGCAGCACTCTGAGCCGGCTGCGGTGCGCGAGGGGTACGCCGTCGCGCGGATCGATCTCGACGAGATCCGTAAGCACCGCGAGGCGCACCAGACTCTGCAAACACGCCAGCCGACGGTCTATCGTACGCTGGTCAAGAAATACTAGCGACTCTGACGGAGAGCGTTATGCCGGCTCAGCCCGACCCGGCGCGCGACGACCCGGATACAACTCCGGAGGCGATCGGCGCGCCGACACATTACGCCGACGCCGCCGAAGCGCCGCAGTGGGTGCAGACGATCGCGCAGGCGCTGGCATGCCTGCCGGCGGCGCTCAGCCTGATGTCTGTCGCGCTGATTGCGCTGCTGGCCCTCGTGCTGTGCCTGGTCATCGTCGCGGCGCTGGTCTTCTGAGCGGGCGTGATTGAGGCGCGGTAGCCCGGCGCGTGCTCCGCCGAGCCGTTTTTTCTGTGAACGGGGCAGAGGAACAGGAGAACGGGCGTTGAATTGGATTGATTTGCGGAGCGATACGGTTACCTGGCCGACCGACGACATGCGCCGCGCGATGGCCGAGGCAGAGGTCGGCGATGATGTCTTCGGCGACGATCCGACGATTAACCGTTTGGAAGCGGCTGCCGCCGAGCGGCTGGGCAAGGAAGCCGGGCTGTTCGTTGCTAGCGGCACGATGGGGAACCTGGTCGCGGTGCTGGCGCACTGCGGGCGCGGCGACGAAGTCATTTTGGGCGATCTGTCGCATACCTTCCTTAACGAGGCGGGCGGGATCAGCGCGCTGGGGGGCGTCCATCCGCGCACTGTGCCCGTTCAGCCGGACGGGACGCTGTCGCTGGATGCAATTCGAGCCGCGATCCGCCCGCTGGGCAATGCGCACTATCCGCCAACCCGCCTGATCGCGCTCGAAAACACGCAAGGGGCGGTTGGCGGTATCCCGATCTCGAAAGAATACACGGACGCGGTCGGCGCGCTGGCACGCGAGCACAATCTTGCGCTGCACCTCGACGGGGC
>JADLHR010000216.1 GCA_020848665.1 Anaerolineae bacterium | reverse complement strand
CGGGGATGTCACCGGTTGGCTCGGCGGCCTGTTCGGACACAGCGCCGGGCACGGTCTCAGCGCTCGCAGCGGGCGGGTTTTCTGGCTCTGGCGCAACGTCTGCCCAGGCGTGCGGCAGCGGCGCCGCAGGCAAATCGCCGGTTAATAGCGTGAGGTCAGGCGCGGGTGCAGCCGGGCGCGGCAGCGGCGCAGGTTCAAGGCGCGCGGAGACGGCCTGATCGGCGGCGCGCCGGCCCCGCACAGTCTGCCAGAAGCTCGCGTACAGACTCGGCAGCGGCTCAAGCCCCTGCGCGGCCCGGCGGCGGCGCTCCGCCGCGCGCTGAAACACGAACGCGGTCAGCCCGACCCAGATGATTCCGGCAACGCAGGTCAGCCCGACCAGCCCGGAGACCTGGCCGAAGAAATCGGTCACGTTTGATGACTCGGCTTGCGCCAGAAACAACCGCCACAGCATCAAGTTGGGTGCCATCATGCGCTTCGCTCCCTCTGCCAGCGGATACACCTTCGGGCCGCCTAGAGCGTGTTATGAACTTGCGCACCGGGTAAAGCCCCCCATCCCCCGGCCCCTTGCCCCCAAAATGAGGGGAGTCCATCCGGCTTTTTTCCTTCCCTCGTTCTGGGGGAAGGAAAGCCGACCGCAGGTCGGAAGGATGGGGGGATGGCCTGGAAACCAGACCACAAAGTGCATAACAGCCTCT
This sequence comes from Anaerolineae bacterium, assembly GCA_020848665.1. Classification (GTDB taxonomy): domain Bacteria; phylum Chloroflexota; class Anaerolineae; order Aggregatilineales; family Aggregatilineaceae; genus DYGX01. Next base: position 1,880 of record JADLHR010000216.1, on the reverse strand, counting down.
AGCGCCCCGCGAATCCGCGTCGAGCAGTGCCGATCAGTATCGTCGCGCTCAGGGAATCTGGCAAGCCGGGCAGAGGTGCGTGCCGCGCTGCCCGACGACGGTCTTCAGGATCGGCGCGCCGCAGCGCGGGCAGGGCTGCCCCGCGTGCCCGTAGACGTTCAGCCCGGCCTGGGCGCTGCCTTTCGTCCCGTCCGGTTTGCGGTACCAGTTAACGCTCGCGCCTTCGCGCGCGACGCCGTCCGCCAGCACCTGCCGGATCGCCGCGTAGAGCGCCGCGATCTCGCCCTCGTCCAGCGTATCGGCCTGGCGCAGCGGATGCAGCCGCGCGAGGTAAAGCGCCTCGTCGGCGTAGATGTTGCCGACGCCTGCCAGCACGCGCTGGTTGAGCAGCAGCGGCTTGAGCGCCCCGCTCCGCCGCGCCAGCCGCGCCCGGAACGCGTCGAGCGTGAAACTGTCGTCGAGCGGCTCCGGCCCCAGCGCGCCGACCACCTCGGCCGGGTCTTCGACCAGATACACCCGCCCGAACTTGCGCGAGTCCGAAAAACGAAGCTGGTGCGCGTTGTCGAGCTGGAACAGGAAATGGACCCAGCGGTCGGCGTGCTGCGTCTCGCCATCCGGCGCGACGTACAGCCGCCCGGTCATCTTCAGGTGAATGATCAGCGTGTCGGGGTCGAGCCTGATCATGATGTACTTGCCGCGCCGCGACAGCGCGCGGATCGGCTGGTCGGCGATGCGCGCCGTGAAAATCGGGCCGTCGGGGCGGACCAGCCCGCCGGGGTAATCGTACTGCACACTGGTAATCGTGCGTCCGGCCAGCGGCGCACGCAGGCCGCGCACCACAGTTTCAACTTCGGGCAGCTCAGGCATCTTCCGTCTCGTTTCGTCTCTCAAACCGAGCATCGAGGACGCCCGGCTCTCTCAATACAATCTCGCGTCTAAGTTTATCCTATTCCGCACCGGGCGGCACGCCAAATGCCACTCAATTTGTGCTATAGTTGACAGAATACCGGCGGGATGCGCCGGTGATCTCGACGCATATCTGGCGCATGAAAAAAAGTGGCGCGGAAGGGGGACGCGATGCCCAGAATGATGACCTTCGGAGCCGAGAGCGACCGCCCCGCGCACTATTACCTTGTGCTGAGCGACCGTGCCAGCGTCGCGGCGCTGGCGTTCACCTGGATTCTGCTGCTGATCGCCTATGTGCGATCCGCGCGCCGCAACCGGCGCCTGCAGCGCCGTCTGGCCGGGATGGCGGGCGCCTGAGCGTTACCCTCACAGGATCACGCGGCGCGCCTGCATCGCCCACCGGCCAAAACAACGGGCCGAGCAAGCTCGGCCTCTCCACGATGCGGCGCACTTGTCTCGCGCGCCAGCCGGCCCAGAATTGAGAGCAGGGTCTAGAACGCGCTCGTCCCGTCGAGCGGGTACGGCTCGAAGCTGCGCGCCCAGTCGATCATCCTGTCCAGCGGGTAGACGCCTTCCGGCCACGGCTCGGAGCGCGTCACATGATGATCCCACACGACCGATTCCGGCCCGGTATCGAACGCGCCTACGCTGAAGAACCCCAGCCGCCCAAACGGCTGCCCTTCCGAGGGATACGCCGGGCCGTTGCGCTGGGTCGCCAGGCGCGCCTGCCACGCCACCAGCCGGGGCGTGAACAGCAGCAGCGGGTTGAGCGGCGCATGCGCGTCGAGCGCCGCCGTCCCATCGGTGACAAAGTGCGCTTCGAGATGCAGGTGCGCGTTGTTGCGCTGCGCGATGACAGCCCCTTCTTCGGTCGTAAACACCGGCCAGCCGGAGCTGCCGATGATCTCCCCGGCGCGAACCTCCTGCCCGGTGCGCACGATCGGCGCGCCGGCGGAGACGTGCCCATAGCCGAT
>JADLHR010000215.1 GCA_020848665.1 Anaerolineae bacterium | reverse complement strand
TCCGGCGGAGCGCCGGGCGTGGTCCGGTGAGTCAGGTCTTTATGATCTAGCTCTTGGAAGTGGTTTCGGGCTTGGTTTCGGCGGTTTCTTCTTCGTTGCCCTTCAGGCCGCGACGAAACTCGCGGATGGCCGACCCCATCTCGCCGCCGATCCGCGACACGCGCCCGACACCAAACAACAGCACCACGACCGCCAGGATTAGCATCAGCTCCGTTGTACCCAGGTGACCCATCATCAACTCCTTAGTCTGGCTGTCTTTGTGTGCCTCCATTATACCAACTCCCGGTCGATAGGGAATACTTGCAGGGCACGTGTGCCAATCGTCACCTCGCATCGGTGACGGTGCGCATATCAGGACTGTCTGGCGCGTGATCGCACGCCGGGCGGGCGCCGAAAGATTTGCGGACGGTCCGCGCCGCTTGTTACACTAGACCGACGGATCACGTGGGGAGGACGTATTGTGCCCGCTCAGGCGCTGTATCTGAAGTGGCGGCCCCGGACTTTCGAAGACGTTATCGGGCAGCAGCATATCACTCGCACGCTGCGCAACGCGCTGCGTCAGGAACGAATCCGCCATGCGTACCTGTTCAGTGGTCCGCGCGGCACGGGGAAGACCTCGACTGCGCGCCTGCTGGCGAAGGCGGTCAACTGCGCCGACCCTGACCCCGACCGGCGGCCTTGCAACGTCTGCCATTTCTGCCAGGCGGTAAACGAAGGCCGCCTGATGGACCTGATCGAGATCGACGCCGCGTCGCATACCGGCGTGGACGATGTGCGCGACCTGCGTGACAAGATCGGGTTTGCGCCCAGCGAAGGCCGGTATAAGGTCTATATCATTGACGAGGTGCATCGTTTTTCCGGCGCGGCGTTCGACGCGCTGCTGAAAACGCTCGAGGAGCCGCCGCCCCACGCGATCTTCGTGCTGGCGACGACCGAGATCGCGAAAGTCCCCGCTACGATCAAGAGCCGCTGCCAGCAGTTCGAGTTCCGCCGCGTCTCGCTCGGCGAGGTGGCCGATCTGCTCCAGGCGATCTGCGCAGAAGAAGGCGTCTCGATTGATCGCGCCGCGCTGGAACTGATCGCGCGCGAGGGGACGGGCAGCGTGCGCGACAGCATCAGCCTGCTCGACCAACTGCTGGCCGACCCCGACGCGCATATCTCGCTGGAAGAAGCCGAGGCGATCCTGGGCACGGCCAGCGGGCACAATGTCGTCGAATTGGCGGACGCGCTGATCGCCAACGATGCCGCGCACGGGCTGGACCTGATCAACGCGGCGGTTGACGGCGGAACCGACCCGCGCCAGTTGGGGCGGCAGATGGTCGAGCACCTGCGCCAGATGATGCTGGCGAAGATGGGTGGCAGCGACCTGATCGACGTGAGCGCCGAGCGGCGCGAGATCGTCGGCCAGCAGGCCGAGATAATCGGGCGCAAGGCGCTGTTGAACGCGCTCCGCGCTTTTAACAGCGCGATCCAGGAATGGCAGGGAGGCTGGCAGCCACAGCTTCCGCTGGAGCTGGCCTTTCTGGAAAGCATCAGGCCGGTGGCCGAAGACGATCCGCCGCCCACGCCACCCCCGCCCTATGTGCGCACGCAGGATGATCTGCCCAGGCCAATCGAGCCGGCGCCGCCTGCCCCGGCGCCGCCACCGATAGCGAGCGATGTTTCGTCGGCGCGTCTGGCAGACGTCAAAGCCGAGTGGGCTAAGATTCAGAAGATCGCGCGCCGCCATCATCCTTCGCTGCCGGCCTTGTTGGAGCACGCCAGCCCGCGTGACATCAAGGCCGGGCGCCTGGTGCTGGGTGTCCAGGCGGGAGTTTTCAAGCAGAAACTGGAAGCGGACGACAAGCGGGCGGCGCTGGAACATGCGCTGGCCGAGGCGCTCGGCGCCGAATTGAAGGTGTCGATCGTGGTGATTGGCCCAACCGGCGAGCACGACGAGGTGCGCGACGATCTGCTGGCGCAGGACGATGTGCTGGCCTTCGGGGTCAACGAGCTGGGCGGCGAGATCTCGCCGCTGGATGAGTAGGCGGCGGCCTGGCCCATTCCCCTATAATCTGAGTTCAACCGGGTTCAACTGAGGTCAACCGAGCGTCACCGGCCAGGCCGGGAACGAGGAGAGAAGAGCGTGAGCAAAGGAAAACGTCCAGGGATGGGGATTCCGGGCGGCGGCGGGATGCCGAACCGGGGATCGATGATGCGCCAGATTCAGAAGATGCAGGAAGAGATGCAGGCCGCGCAGCAGGCGCTTGAGACCGAAACAGTCGAGGTGAGCGTCGGTGGCGGCGCGATCACGGTGACGATCACCGGCAGCCAGAAGGTCCAGGCGATCAGGATTAGCCCGGACCTGATCGATACCGCCGATCCGGAATGGCTGACTGATCTGCAAGAACTGCTGATCGTTGGTGTCAACCAGGCGATTGAGCGGGCGCAGCAGCTTGCCTCTGACCGGATGGGCGGCGTGACCGGCGGGCTGGACAGTATGCTGCCGGGCGGCCTGGGTGGCCTGTTCGGCTAACGCGCGGCGCGCGCCAGACGAGGAATCTGTTGAGCAAAGCAATTCCGCAATCAGTTACGCAGTTGATCGAGGCGTTTTCGCGCCTGCCGGGCGTCGGGCCAAAGACGGCCTCGCGTCTGACCTATTACCTGCTGCGCGCGCCGGACGAGCTGTCGCAGACGCTCGCGGCGGCGCTGGCCGATCTCAAAGCCAAGACGCGTTACTGTTCGATCTGCTTCAACATCACCGAGCAGGATCCGTGCCCGATCTGCCGCGACGAAGCGCGTGATGCCTCGCAGGTGGTGGTGGTCGAGGACCCGCTCGACGTGCTGGCGGTCGAGCGCACCGGGGCCTACGAGGGGCGCTATCACGTGCTGCACGGGGCGATTTCACCGGTCGAGGGCATCGGCCCGGAAGACCTGAAAATCCGCGAGCTGGTAGCGCGGGTGCAGGGTGGAGCGGTGCGCGAGGTAATCATTGCGACCAATCCCGGTATGGAGGGTGACGCGACCGCGATGTACGTGCAGCGCCAGCTCGCGCCGACCGGCGTGCGGGTTACGCGGCTGGCGCGCGGCCTGCCGACGGGGGGTGATCTGGAATATGTCGACTCAGTGACGTTGCTGCGCGCGCTGCAAGGCCGGCACGAGATGTGAGAAAAAGAGGCGTTTTCCGCCTCGGCGCGCCGGTAGTTGATCAGGCCTGGGACGCTTATGCAAAGTCAATGAAATTGGCCTTGACTGCCCCGCGCCGGGGTGGTAAGATGGTGGCACGCTTGACCAGAACACCGCACCGACCAAACGGTGGCCGGTTCTGAAACACCGAACGTCAGAAAGGGGGCAACCCTGGAGCACTAGAGCCAACTGAGAACCACAGTGTTTTCATGAGTGCTTGTGCCCCGCCGCGTTGTTCTGAACACACGGCGTTTTTGTTCCCTACCCCGTTCGGTAGGCACCTTAACAACAGCATAGTGACAGACAAGACGTGCGAGTGACCCTGAGAGGAGCACCTTTCTGTGAGGAAGGTGTTTAAGAGGAAGACAGGAAAAGACGGAGAGTTTGATCCTGGCTCAGGATGA
>JADLHR010000214.1 GCA_020848665.1 Anaerolineae bacterium | reverse complement strand
TGTGCTGGCGAGCAGCGCCATTGCCGCATACGCTGTGCTGGTTGGCGGCGATCCGGGTGTGCTGCGCGCGGTCTTCATGGGTATCCTGGCGCTGGTTGCGTCCCGCACCGGGCGCCGCGCTCACGGCTTGACCTCGCTGGCGTTCGCCGTTTGGGTGCTGTCTGTGTTGGACCCGGGCGTGTTGTGGGATATCGGGTTCCAGCTCAGCGTTGCCGCCACGCTGGGACTGGTGCTTTTCACCGACGATTTGACTGCGCTGCTGAGGCGCGCGCTCCGGCGATTTTTTCCCACCCCCACCACCGCGCAGTTGGTCGGCTGGCTTTCTGAGCCGCTAGTAGTAAGTGTTGCGGCGCAGATCGCCACCACGTCGCTGATTGTGTACACCTTTGGCCGCCTGTCCGTTGCCTCACTGTTCACTAATCTGCTCATTGTGCCGGTTCAGCCGTATATCATGATTGGGGGCTGGCTGGCGCTCATCGCCGGAAGCGTCTCGATCACTTTTGGCGAAGCGTTGGCGTGGGGCGTGTGGCTGCCGCTGACGTACATGCTGCGCGTGATCGAGGCGCTGGCGCGCTTCTCATGGAGTTCGGCGGAAGTGCAGTTGTCAGCTGGCGCAGTGTGGCTGATCTGCGCAGGGTTGCTGCTGGTGGGCATGAGCCGCGTCATGCATCCGGACGATCGCGCAGCAGCGTGGGCAAAAGTCCGAGGTTCGCTCCCGGCGTATTCGGTTGGTGGCGCGGGGTTGATTGTCGCGCTGCTGGTGTGGCAGGTCGCGCTGCGCCAGCCGGATGGACGCCTGCATGTTTGGTTTCTTGATGTAGGCGATGGAAACGCGGTCCTGATTGAGACGCCGCGCGGCGCGCAGGTTCTGATTGGCTCCGGCGAAAGCCCGATCCGCCTTCAGGCGGCGTTGGGCCGCGTGATGCCTTTCCAGGATCGCACGCTGGATGCCGTGATCCTCACGCGTGACGACGCGGGTGAAAACGCAGCGCTGGCGGCGCTGTTCGACCGCTATTCGACGCGTGCGCTGCTGCTTGCGGCTCCGATCGGAGAGCACAGCCATTTCACCGAACTGCTCGATCAAGTCTCGGCTGAGCCGATCCAATTGCAGCCGGGGCACGTGATCGCGACCGGCGACGGCGTCCGGATCGAGCCTCTGGCGCCGGGAGCAGCCAGAGCGGCCGCCGTGCGCGTGACGTACGGCGGCGCGTCGTTCCTGTTTTGCGCGGGCTTTGCTGCTCATGAAGAAATTGCGCTGCTTGAGACGGGCTACTATCCACGCAGCACCGTTTTTCAGCTTTCTGGTGGGGGCAGCGATCGTGCGAACACTGCCCGGTTTCTGGCGGCAGTGAGACCTCAGATCGCCGTTGCCGCGGTCAGCGCCGGCAACCTGTTTGGCCTGCCCCACCCTGCGGTGATCGAGCGCCTGGAACAGGCCGAGGTACAGCGCGTGTACCGGACCGACCGTGATGGAACAATCGAGATGATCAGCGATGGCGTGACATTGAAGGTCCAGACCGGGCGTTAGGTCTGGCTGCGCGCCTGCTCCAACAGCCAGAGTTGGCTGTTGATCCCCGGTTCGTCGTCTTTCGGCTTTAGGCGCTGGTAGCTGCCGTCGGGCTGTAATTCACGCGCTTTCAGATTGTCGCTCATCTGGATCGCCAGAATCTCGTTGATGACGCGCTCCTTGATCGTTTCATCCTCGACTGGAAAGAGGGTTTCGACGCGGCGGTCGAGGTTGCGCGGCATCAGATCGGCGCTGCCCATGTAGATTTCGGGATGCCCATTATTGGCGAAGTAGTAAATGCGGCTGTGTTCCAGAAAACGGCCGACGATACTGACAACCCGGATGTTCTCGCTGATCCCTGGTAGACCGGGCCGCAAACAGCAAATCCCCCGGATGAGCAGATCGATCTTCACCCCCGCGCGCGAGGCTTCGTAGAGGCGCCGGATAAAGCTGCTGTCCACGAGCGCATTCATCTTGAGGATCAGCCGCGCAGGCCGGCCGTGCTGAGCATGCTCGATCTCGCGGACGATCAGCGCATCAAGCCGTTCGCGCAAGTGCTCGGGGGCGACTACCAGCTTCGAGTACTGCGCTGCGGGTGCGTACCCCGTCAGCCGGTTGAAAATCTCGGTCGCATCGGCGCCCAGGTCAGCACGGCTGGTCAGCAAGCCGATATCGGTATAGATGCGAGCTGTCGTGGCGTTGTAGTTCCCGGTGCTGAAGTGGGTGTAGCGGCGCAGGCCGTCGTCTTCCCGTCGCACAACCAGCGCAACCTTGCAGTGAGTTTTTAATCCGAGCAGCCCGTAGACAACGTGCACTCCCTGCGCTTCAAGCTTGCGCGCCCACACAATGTTGTTTTCTTCGTCGAACCGCGCTTTCAGCTCTACAAGCACGGCCACCTGTTTGCCGTTCTCCTGGGCCTCAAGCAGGGCTTGCACGATCGGAGCATTGTTCCCGACGCGGTACAGAGTTGTCTTGATCGCCATGACTTTAGGATCGTGCGCTGCGCTGCGGATAAACTCGATTACTGGCATAAATGAGTCGTAGGGATGGTGCAGCAGGATATCACGCTCACGCATTACAGAGAAGATGTCCTTGCCAGGAGTCAGCTCGGCGGGTCGGCGTGGCACGAATGGCGGGTATTTCAACCCCGGCGCGTCAATCTCCGCTAGCTCGAAGAGCTGACTGAGACCGAGCGGGCCGTCTACCCGGTAGATGTCGGACCGGTCGATGTTGAGGTAGCCTTTCAGGAGGTCAAGCAGGTATTGTGGTATATCCTCCTGGACTTCAAGCCGGCAGACGCGACCAAACCGCCGCTGGCGTACCCCCGCCTCAATCGTTTCGAGCAGGTCGGAAGCCTCGTCCTCTTCAATTTCCATATCGGCGTTGCGCGTGACGCGGAAGGGATGCGATTCCAGAATTTCCATGCCAGGAAAGAGCTTACCCAGGTTGGCGGCGATGATTTCTTCGAGCAGCACAAAGACCTGCCGCTTGCCACCTCGTTTGCCCGTGTATTTCTTCGTGATCTCGTGGATAGGCACAAAGCGGGGGAGCGGTCGTGGCACCTTGACCCGTGCAAACCGCTGCTGGCCGAGCGTGTTACGCAACAGAACCGCGAGATTCAGGCTCAGATTGGAAATATGTGGAAATGGGCGGCCGGGGTCTACGGCGAGTGGTGTAAGCACCGGAAAAATCTCGTGGTCGAAGTATTGCTG
>JADLHR010000213.1 GCA_020848665.1 Anaerolineae bacterium | reverse complement strand
TGCGCGCACGGCGATTGACCGCCTTCTCACGGATGGTTAGAATGAGCGACAGCGGCTGCCCGGAGCGGGCGGCGAGAGGCGACCGGCGGCAGATCGCCGAGGGTACATGGCGCGGCGCAACTGGAATCGGGTTTTTGTTACAGGGGGAACCAGCTTTCTGGGGCTGCGCGTCGTCACCGCGCTGATCGAGCTGGGCGCAGATGTCACCGTGCTGGTTCGCCCGGAGAATGAGGACAAGCTCGGCGCGCTGCGGCGCCATGTGCGGCTGGCGCCTGGCAATGTCTGGGATCGCGCCAGCCTCAAGGGGCGCTCGCGCGGACATGGCGCGGTCGTGCATCTTGTCGGCAGCATCCACGCCCAGCCGGAGCGCGGCCTGACCTTCCAGCAGCTTAACCTCGTCTCGGCGCGTAACGCGGTCAGCATGGCCGTCAGCGACGGCGTGCCCTATTTCGTGCTGCTCAGCGCGGTTGCCCGGCCGCTGGGCGTGCCAGCGGAGTATATCTACTCCAAGCGCGAGGCGGAAGACTATCTGCGCAGCAGCGGCCTGGTGTGGACGATCGTGCGCGCGCCGCTGGTGTTCGATGCCGGGCAGCGCCGCAGCGCGCCGTTCAAGGCGCTCAACGCGATCGGCGGGCTGCCATTGGTGCGCGTTTTAACCGGGCGCCGCACGCCGCTGCCAGTCGAGGTTGCCGCGCGCGGAATTGCCCGCCTAGTCCTGCAAGAGGAACTGCCTGCTTCACGGCGTGTCTACGCGGGCGACCTGCGCCGCCTGGGCCGCCTTCGCCGCCAGAAGGCTCCTCGTGACCGGGCGCCCTGGCTCAGTCGCCCGGCTCACCGCGATTTGCCAGGCGACGAACCGGCGGATGAAGCGCCCTTCGGCTGGCTGCCCGGCCCGCCGAAGGAAGAGTAGCGTTTAGCGGGTTCTGCTCCAAAGTTCGCTCATTCTTTAATGCGCAGGCGCGAGGTGCTGGCTGAACGCTTTGCGCCGCAGCATCAGCGTAAACCCGGCCGCCGCGACCAGGCAGAACACCATTCCGCCATACCACGTCGCCGCCGGGGCGATCTGGTCGCTCAGCACCCCGCCGACCACCGGCCCGATCCCTGACCCGACGCGAAACGACAGGCTGAAGACGCCCATATAGCGGGCGCGCATTGCGGCGGGCGCAATATTCGCCACCAGCGCCGTCGCAGTCGGCACGACCAGCAGCTCGCCGAACGTCATGATCACCATGCTCAGCAGAAAACCGGCGAAGCTCGCGCTCAGCCCGAAGCCGAGCAGCCCGGCGGCGTAAACCAGCGCGCCGAGCGCGATCGGGCGCAGCGGCGGGAAACGCATCACTCGCCGCGTGATCGGGTATTGCAGCAGCACGACCATCGCCGCGTTGACGCCGATAATGAACCCAAAACGGTTTTCTGCGATCCCGTAATTCTCTTTGATATACACGCCGAGCAGCACAAAGACCATTGAGGTTGCGATATGCAGCAGGATGTAAAACCCCCACAGCGCCAGGAAAGGCCGGTCGCGCTGCAGGGCGCCATAACCCGCCACCGGCACGGGCGCCAGCGTTTCCGTGGACGGCGCGGTGGGCTGGCGCGGCAGAGTTTCGGTCGCGCGCAGCGCCACGGCCAGCGCCAGCATAAACTGCATGGCGGCGGCGAAATAGTAAGTCAGCGTGTAGGCGACCGTGACCAGAAACCCGCCGATCGCCGGACCGAACGCGATCCCGACGTTATCGCCCATACGCAGCAGTGCGTAGACATCGGCCCGCCGCGCCGGGTCGATCATGTCCGCTACCATCGCGTAGCTGCCAATGCGAAAGACCGCGTTGACTGCGCCATAAGCAGGCAGCAGCACAGCCCACGCCGCGAGTGAGGTCGCCTGGCTCATCAGGAACAGAACCGCGCCGCTGCCAACCAGCCCGGCGATCATCGGCCTCTTGCGCCCCGCGCGATCCATCAGCGGGCCAAGCAGCGTCGTCGCCGTAAACCCCGCGATCGACTGGATGGTGAACAGCAGCGTGATGGTCGTCAGCGGCACGCCAAGCTGCTCGCGGATATTGATCGTCAGAAACGGCCAGACAAGGCTCTGGCCGCTGCTGCCGAACAGTGTGCCCCAGAACAGCAGCCAGAGCTGGAGCGGGTAACCCGGCAGACGGAGCGAGCGCGGCACGATGGCAGCCCTATGAGCGAGGATGAAATCAGGCGCGAAGCGTTATTGTGCGCGGCGCGGGCGAAAAATCAAGCCCGGTTCAGCGACAGCCCGGCGACCTCTGTCACGAAATAGCGGTGCAGCCGGTCGTCGCGGGTCAGTTCCGGATGAAAAGCGGTTGCCAGCCAGCGGCCCTGCCGCACCGCGACGATCTGGCCGCCGTCCAGCCGCGCCAGCACCTCGACGCCGTCCGAAACGCCCGACACAATCGGCGCGCGGATAAACACGGCGCGGAATGGCTCCGGCCCCAGCGCCGGGATCGGCAGATCAGTCTCGAAGCTGTCCACCTGGCGCCCGAAGGCGTTGCGATTGACCGCGATATCCATCACGCCGATCAGCGGCTGGGCGCGTCCGATATCGCGCGCCAGCATGATCATCCCGGCGCAGGTGCCCCACACCGG
>JADLHR010000212.1 GCA_020848665.1 Anaerolineae bacterium | reverse complement strand
GATGCTGAGCAGCAGAAGACTCAGGTACAGGAGCTGATCGACGCGAAGGTCAGCGCGATTCTGATCAACCCGGTCGATAGTGACGCTATCGTCCCGGCGGTTGAGGCGGCTAACGCGGCGAATATTCCGGTGCTGACCATCGATCGCAGCGCGAACGGTGGCACGATTGTCTCGCATGTCGCGTCGGACAACCTGGCGGGCGGCCGGATGGCGGCGGGTTATCTCCTTGAGAATCTGGGCGGCACCGGCAAGGTCGTCGAGTTGGAAGGGATTGCGGGGACATCGGCGGCGGAAGCGCGCGGCGCGGGCTTCAACGAGGCGATTGCCAAGGCGGAAGGGATCGAAATCATCGCCCGTGAGACCGCGAACTTCAACCGCGAAGAAGGCAAGACTGTCTTTGCGCAGATTCTCGAACAGCACGAGCAGATCGATGGCGTTTTCGCGCACAACGACGAGATGATCCTCGGTGCGCTTGAAGCGGCGAAGGAAGCGGATCGCGCCGGTGCTATCCGGTTTGTCGGCTTTGACGCTGTCGAGGACGCTGTCGCCGCCGTCGAAAGCGGCGATCTGCTGGCGACCGTCGCGCAGCAGCCAGCCGAAATGGGACGCCTGGGGGTCGAGGCAGCGGTCGATCACCTCAACGGCAAGACGATCCCTGCGTCAATTCCGGTTGATCTTGCGCTGATCACGAAATAGCGCGGGCTGGCGCGACCTCGCACGCACGCGAGAGAAAGCGAAGATCACATATGCGTTTGACCCTGTCGATCGGCCAGCGCACCGCGCTGGGGTTCATCCTGATGATCGTCCTGGTGCTGATCGCGTCGGGTACTGGCCTGCTCTACACGACCGCCGTCGAAAACACGATCACCACTGCGCGTGACGGCGTGGACCAGGTGCAGAGCGTTGCTACGTTGCAAATCACCTGGCTGAACGTCGTGGCGACGCTTGACACGCTGCTGCTGACACGTCAGATCAGCCTGATCGACGAGCGCCAGGGCCAGCTTGCAGATTTCCGCGCCCAGCTTCAGGCGCTGGGGCAACAGCGCTTGGGCGCCGATCCGGCGATTGTCGCGCAGAACGCAGCCATCGTGACGGAGCTACAGGCTCTTGGCGACGAGCTGGGCCTGATCGTTCAGGAGATCGGCTCAGTCGCTCGCGAAGGGCGCTGGGCGCGCGCTCAGGCTCTGCGCCACACCGATCTGGCTTCACTCCAGCGGCGGCTGAACAGCGGCCTGGACCAGCTTAGCGCCAACATTCGCAGCGACGTGGCGACCTCAGTTGCCGAGTCAGCCGAGACGCAGGACCGCAACCGCACTTTCTGGACGGTGACGGCGGCGCTGTCGCTGGTGTTCGGCGCGGCATCCGGCTTCCTGACAGTGCGCAGCATCACGCGCCCGATTCGCGGGCTGGTGCACGCCGCGCAAACGATTCGCGGCGGCAACCTGTCGCACCGCGCCGAGGTCGTCACGCATGACGAGATCGGCGAGCTGGCCGAGACGTTTAACAGTATGACCGAACAGCTCAGCGAGTCAATCGAGCACCTGGAAGAGCGCGTCACCGCCCGCACACGCGATTTGCAGGTGGCAGCGGACGTGTCGCGCCAGGTGACGACAGTGCTCGACATCGACCGGCTGCTGCAAGAGGTCGTGACGCTCACCGCGCAGAGCTACGGCCTGTACGCCTGCTTCGTGTTTCTGCCCTCGCGCGATGGGACGCGCCTGATCCGCGCCGCGAGCGCAACCGCCTCGGGAGAGTATCTCGACGCGGACGCGATTGAGAGCATCGCCTACGACGCCGATCCGAGCGTGATCGCGCTGGCGGCGCGCACGCGCCAGCCGGTTACCGTCAACGATATCAGCGACTCGAAGATTTACCTGTCGCTCAGCGCACTGTCTCGCACACGGTCGGAGCTGGCGATCCCGATGATGCTTGGCAACCGGCTGCTGGGGATTTTCGATCTGCAATCTACCGAGCCGGACCGCTTCGGCGTGGACGACTTGCGCGTGCTGAACTCGCTGGCCGAGCAGATCGGCGTCGCCGTGCGTAACGCGCAGCTTTTCACCGAAGTCCAGGCGTCGCGCGAGGCGGCGGAGCAGGCGAGCCGGGTCAAGTCGCAATTTCTGGCGAACATGTCGCACGAGCTGCGCACGCCGCTCAACGCGATTCTCAACTTTTCGGGCTTCATCGCCGATGGCGTGCTGGGGCCGGTAAACCCGGAGCAGAAAGATATCTTGCAGAAGGTCATCGGCAGCAGCCATCACCTGTTGAGTCTGATCAATGACATCCTCGACCTGACCAAGATCGAGGTCGGCATGATGGACCTGTTCCTGGAAGAAGTCGATATGAACGCGGCGTTGAACGCCTCGATCGCGACCGCGAAGGGTCTGGTCAAAGATACGTCGGTCGATCTGCGGGTGAAGGTCGAGGACGACCTGCCGCGCATCGTCGGCGACAAGCGCCGCATCCGCCAGATCATGCTCAACCTGATCTCGAACGCGGTGAAGTTCACGCCCGAAGGCAGCGTCACGATCACGGCGCAGCGCGCGGACGGCGCGATCTATCTGGGCGTCGCGGATACCGGCGTTGGCATCCCCGAAGATCAACGTGAAGTCATCTTCGAGACGTTCCGCCAGGCCAAGCACGAGCTGCCCGAAACACCCGGCACAGGGCTGGGCCTGCCGATCGCCAAGCACTTCGTCGAGGCTCACGGCGGCCGGATGTGGTTGGAAAGCGAGGTCGGCGCGGGGACGACGTTCCATGTCCTGCTGCCGGTTCGCACCCCTGAGTTTGAGACTGACGCTGAGCAGAGTGCTCAGCGGGTTCCGGGAGGGTAGCCATGGATACCCATCAGCAATCGCCTGATCCGGCGCCGGATCAGGTTGAGGTTGCCTGGCCCGTCGTTCCTGGGCCGCTGACGCTGGGGGGCGGAAATGGCGCAACGTACGCGGAAGCAACTGCTGCGCCGCCAGAAGATACGCGTGGCGATGCCGCCGAGCGCGTCACGCCCCCAGATGAAAAGGCGCAGCCGGCGCTTCTGTATGTCGAGGATGACTTTCTCAGCCGCGAGGTGATGCGGCTGTTGGTCAACAAAGAAATGGGACTTGCTGGCCTGTCGATCATCGAAGATAACCGCGATTTTATGGACAAGGTGCGCGCTCTGGCGCGCGTGCCGGACGTGATCTTCCTTGATATCCAGATGCGCCCGCACGACGGCTACGAGATGCTGGAGATGCTGCGCGCTGACGAGATGTATCGCAGCGCGTGCATCATTGCGATGACAGCCAGCGTGATGGCAACCGATGTCGAAGCGCTGAAGAAGGCCGGTTTCGATGGGCTGATCGGCAAGCCAATCATGCGGCAGGCTTTTCCCGAGCAGCTTGAGCAGATTCTGGCGGGGAAAGCGGTGTGGTTCGTATCGTAGGGGAATGCGGTCCGGCGCGCTGCCCACTGGCGCAGCGCAGAGTTGTGCCGAGGACCGTTCGCTGCGCGCTGCGCACAGGAGAACGCTCACTATGTATTCTCTGGATAACGTCCATGCGCTCATCATCGAGGACGATCAGACAAGCATCGACGTTCTGAAGAACTTGCTTGATCAGCTTGCAGTGAACACCTCGATCATCCGCGTTGTCAACGGGCGCGACGTGTGGGACAGCCTGCGTGTGGTTGCTGTTCCCGATGTAATCTTCCTCGACCTGGAGATGCCAGGGATGAACGGCTACGAAGTGCTTGATCTGCTGCGTGAAGACGAAGAGCTGGGGACCGTCCCGGTTGTTGCCTACACCACGCACATCAGCCACATGAACAACGCGCGCCGCGCCGGTTTTCACAGCTTTCTGGGCAAGCCGGTCGACCGCTACGAATTCAGCGACAATCTCCTGCGCATCCTCAACGGTGAGTCGGTCTGGGAAGCGCCTTAACCGCGCCCGAACGGCAGGCGAACAATCTATGCGGCGTGGCTCAAACGAGCCGCGCCGCGTTTTGTCTGATCGAGCAGCCCGCGTGCCCCTGTCTATTTTGCACAGCTTTCTTGGAATTCGCGCGGCGCTCCGTTTTACTCAGTGAAGCGTCCCCAGCGAGACACGCGATCGCCGCCACAGTATCAGTGCGTACTATCTATTTTCTTGAAATTATTCTGGATAATGTGTACAATGCACATATATCTATAAGGATTTAAGTTACTGGACTGCGATAGGAGGTTATCAGCGAGCCGATTCCCATCCCGATCGTCCCGTGCCCGTGCAGCGAACTTTACAGCGTGCGTCACACACAGTCACATCACCACGAGCAGAAGAGGAGAACACTATGTATCGTCTCGCCCGTCGTCTGGTCTATGCGGGCTTCTCGCTCGCCCTTGTCGTGGCTTTCGTGGTTTCGCTCCTGCCCACCTCCCCGGCGCTTGCGCAGGGTGGGAGCATTCTCGACGAAGTGCGCCAGCGCGGCGTGCTTAACTGCGGTGTAAATGGCGGGGTGCCTGGTTTTGGCTTCCTCGACGCCGAGTCTGGTGAATGGAGCGGCTTCGATGTCGATTTCTGCCGCGCGCTGGCGGCGGCGATCTTCGGTGAAGTGACCGCCGACAATCTCCAGTTTGTGCCGCTCACCACGCAGGAACGTTTCACCGCCGTCCAGACCAAGCAGGTTGATGTGCTGTTCCGCAACTCGACCTGGACGCTCTCGCGCGACGGCGAACTGGGGCTGGATTTCGGCCCGACCAACTACTATGATGGCCAGGGCCTGATGGTGCGCGCCGACCTGGGCGCAACCACGATCGAGGACCTGGATGGCGCGTCGATCTGCTCGCTGACCGGCACGACCACCGAGCTGAACATCACCGAGGCGATGGAAAACCGGGGCCTGACATACGAGCTGGTGCCCTTCGAGCAGTCCAGCGAAACCAGCGCTGCTTTCCAGGAAGGCCGCTGCGACGTGCTGACCTCGGACCAGAGCCAGCTCGCCGGGCTGCGCTCGGATTCGGCTGATCCCGGCGCATATGTCCTGCTCGACGAAATCATCTCGAAAGAGCCGCTCGGCCCGGCTTACCTGGCGAACGATTCTGCCTGGGCTGATGTAGTCGACTGGACTGTCTTCGCGGTGATCCAGGCCGAGGAATTTGGCATCACGCAGGGCAACATCGACAGCTTCATGACCACCGAAGACCCGCGCATCGCTCGTTTCCTGGGTCTGGGCGACGACAACCCCAGCGGTTCGCTGATCGGGCTGGATAACGGCTTTGTCGCCAACATCATCCGGGCAGTCGGGAACTACGGTGAAATCTTCGAGCGCAACCTTGGTCCGGATACGCCGGTCGGGCTGGAGCGCGGTCTGAACAGCCTGTGGACTAACGGCGGGCTGATGTACTCGCCACCCTGGCGCTAACCTGTTCTGCGGCGCTCAATGCCTGAGCGCCTGTGCTATTTCTCCGGGGGTTGCTCCGGCAGCCCCTGGAGTTCCCCTTTGGGCCGACGGCCGCCCGGTCACAAGGCCCCGCGCGTATCAGAAGGTCAAAATGGGGCAGCGCCATGTCCGAGAGGGCTTCCGCGTTTGATCGCTCCGCTCACCAGCCGGTGCCACCCTGGCGCGATATTCGCGTGCTGCAAGTGGTGGCGCAGGTTGTCTTTCTGATTGCGGTCGTCGCCTTCAGCTACATCCTGATCGATAACCTCGTAACCGGTTTGCGCGCGAGCAACCTGGCGATCAACTTTGGCGTGCTGACGCGCTCGTTTGGCACCAAGATTTCCGAAGGTCAGATGGATTTCGATCCGGGCGCGGCCACCAACCTCACCGCGCTGATGGCCGGGCTGCGCAATACGCTGCGCGTCGTGATTGTCGGGCTGGCTGGCGCGACGGTTCTCGGAGTGTTTATCGGGATCGCCCGCCTCTCGACGAACTTCCTGCTGCGCACGATATCGGTCAGCTATATCGAGTTGTTTCGCAACACGCCGCTGCTGGTTCAGCTTTATTTCATCTATCGCGGCATGCGGCTGGCGCTGCCGGAGAGCCTGGCGGACTCGTACACGCTGCCCGGCTCGATCTACATTAATCGGCGCGCGATCAATTTTCCGCTGATCCAGGGCACAGACTCAGCCCCGATCTTCTACGCTGGAGTCGCGCTTGGGCTGGGCGTCGCTGTGGCGCTGCGGTTCTGGCGGAGCCGCGTGCAGGACCGGACCGGCAAGCCCGCCCGCGTGCTCTACTGGTCGCTCCCGGCGTTGGTGGGGTTCAGCGCGCTCGGCTGGCTGCTGTCGGGCGACCCGTTTCAGGTTGATTACCCGGTGCTGGGCACGTTCAATTTCTCCGGGGGTGATCGCTTGTCAGCGGAATACACCGCGCTGACACTGGGGCTGATCCTGTATACAGCGGCTTTCATCGCGGACATTGTGCGCGCAGGGATTCAGTCTGTGCCGTATGGGCAGGTCGAGGCAGCGCGGGCGCAGGGTTTTTCTGGCGGGCAGATGCTGCGCCTGATCATCCTTCCGCAGGCGCTGCGGCTGATTATCCCGCCGCTGGGCAACCAGTATCTGAACCTGGCGAAGAACTCCAGCCTGGGGATCGCGATCGGCTTCTTCGACGTGTACAACGTGGCGAACGTGATCTCCAACCAGACGGGCCAGGCTGTGGCGGTTTTCGTGGTGATGATGGCGATTTACCTGGCGATGAGCCTGACGATCTCGGCCATTATGAACGGCCTGAACTACTTGATGCGCGCGAGGAGCCGCTGAGATGCGCGCCATCGACGCCGAGAATCGTATCTACATCGCGCCGGACGAGCCGCCGCCCAGCCGCCGTCCGCCGGTGACGAGCGTCGGCG
>JADLHR010000211.1 GCA_020848665.1 Anaerolineae bacterium | reverse complement strand
TTTTTTCCTTCCCTCGTTCTGGGGGAAGGAACCGACCGGAGGTCGGAAGGATGGGGGGTGGCCTAGAAACCAGACCACGAAGTGCATAACAGCCTCTAGCTGCTCTTTGCGGTTTTGGGCTGCTCTTTGCGGGACGTGAAGCGGGGCGGCTTACACCAGCCGCCCCGCGATACGCGCGAGCGCGAACGCCGCGACGGCTACGGCGCGTTATAGACGCGGTAGCTGATCCAGATCTGATCGCCTGCCCGATTGTCGATGCGCATCACGGCACGCCGGCCTTCGGCAGTGTAGACACCCAGCACCACGCCTGCGTTGACCTGGCTGCTGTCCAGCCCGGTCGGGTTGTTGATCACGCTCGGCGAAAGCTGGTCATAGTGTGCGTCCTGATACGCGACGCCGCCCAGCAGCCCGATCAGCGCGCCGTTGATGACGCTCAGGCTGGCGCCGTCCCAGCGGATGTCATTCACGCCGCCGAACAGGTCCCATTCCTGCCCGGAGCTGAGCTGGATGTTGTTCTGCTGCGTCAGGAACGGGTAGTCGGCGCGGTATGTGATGTTGTACTGGTTGTTTTCTTCGTTGTACTCGGCGACGGTGTTGTTCAGGTCGGCGATGATCGCGACCTGCGCGACGCCCGTGCCCGACAGCGTGGCGCTAAGCTGGACCTGCTTGGCCTCGCCGGGCGCCAGACTGTCCACAAAGGCCGAGGTATACACGCCGCCCGGCTGGAAGGTCGCCGCGATTGCGAACTGGCCCGCCGCCGCGCCGCCCGCGTTGCGCACCATCACGGTGGCGCTGAACGGCTGGTTCGGCACTGGCTGCGCCGGGCTGAGCACCACGCTCTCGATCATGATGTCCGGCTGGTTCGGGGCGGCGGTCGCGCCGGGCGTTGGACTGGCCGGGATCGGCACAGGCAGGACCGTGGTCAGGTTGCCGGTCACGCGGACATACTGGGCGTCCACCCAGCCGGAACCGCTCGGAATCTGGACCAGCAGCCAGGTGTAGTCGGCGTTGACGCCCAGGACGCGCAGCACGTCGCCCTGGCTGACCTGCGCCACGCGGTCATAGTTGAAGCCCGGCCCGCTGCGGACGTTCAGCGCGGTCGCCGTAACCTCGGCCCACACGCCTTCGAGCGTGGCACTGGGCAGCGGCGTGATGGTCGGCGGCCCCGGCGTGGGCGTCGGGATGTTGACCACCGGCTGGCCGGTCTCGTCAAGCACCAGTTCCTCGCGGTCGTCAAAGCGCGCCAGCACAACCGGCCCGCCATATGGCCCCAGCTCGTAGACTGTCGCCACGCGCGCCAGGTCGCCGTCTGAGAACTCGATCGGGTGGAACGGCCCCTGCACCAGCGTGACCGGGTTGCCATTCAGCAGACCGTCGCGGATCTCGTCCGGCGCGGCGCCGAAATGGATCACGGTCGAGCGCAGGTACCAGATCGTGTCGTACCCGGCGACCGCCAGCCCGCCCGGCAGCGCGTTGAACGCCAGCGAATAATCGCGCAGGAAAATCTGCGACGCGCGCGAGCCGTAGCTGTAGACCCAGTTGTTCATTCCCAGCACGCCGTTCAGCAGATCGCGCGGGAATGCGCCAGCGCGGGCGGCCTCGTCAGCGTAGCGATAGACGAAGCGCCCCTCCCAGCCCTCGTCGCGCAGTTGGCGCAGCAGGCTGGCGGCGTCTTCCGCCGGCCCCCACATCACCACAACCTCCGGCGCCAGGCTCGCCACGCGGACCGCGTGCTCGTCCAGCCGATCATTATCCGGCTGCTGAATCTTTTCCACCGGCGTGATGCCCCGGTCGGAGAGCGCCGCCTCGAAGGAGGCCAGCGCCGCCGTCGAGGCGATGTCCGTCTGAACCAGCGCAAACGACTCGATGATCAGGTCTTCGACCAGCGCCGTAACCATCGCCCAGTTATAGACATATTCGGGCGCGCGGATGCGGAAAATCTGGCCGGTGTCATCGTCGGCAGTCAGGCGGTCGGCGGTTACAGCGGTCAGCACCGGCAGCCCGGTCTCGACCAGCGTGTCGATATTGTCCGGCGAAAGGACGGCTTCGTCGTCCGGGCCGAGCAGGGCAACCAGGCCCTCGCGCTCGATCAGTTTGCCCAGATCGCTGCCGAGCGACCCTTCGGTCGCCGCGTCGGGCAGCGTAATCAGCTCGAACAGATAGGTGACGCCGTCCTGACCGACGAACCCTCCTGCGCCGTTGATCTGGTCGATCGCCAGGCGTGCGCCGTTGCCGACATCGCCGGCCGGGTCGCCCAGGTACCCGATGCGCAGGGTGGTCGGACTCCCCTGGGCCGCCGGTGCGGCCAGCGCGAGCGGGGCGATCAGGGCCGCGATCACGAGCGCGACCGCTGCGATCAGGCCCATGCGCCACCGGCGCCGGGGGCCGCCCGCACCAGAAACTCTCTGCTCTCTCATCCAAGCCTCCTTCATTGGTCGATGCGCGTCATGAAGCCTTGTCGTCGTTATCGTCATAGTTAGTTATCGGCGGTGCGGTTGGCGCTGCTGCTGGTGTGTTCTTTCCCCGCGCGAACGCCGAGTTCTACCTGTGTTGTACACCAAACCCCCCAGGCTGACAATTTCCCGCTCCACCGGGCGGGCGTCGTCGCAGAGGCTGAACGCAACCCCAACGCGATCGGAACAGCATTTCAACCCGCGCGACTTGTGCCACCCGCCGATTGGTGCGAGAATCAGAGCAAGTCGTCGGGGAATACTTCGGGTGACCGTCGCCGTTTATCCTCGCTAGAGAAGAGGCCCAGGTATGCGCTATCGACGCGAGGCGCTGCGTCACATGATCCTGCGCGCGCTGCAACGCAACACCTTCACTGCGCGCGAGCCAATCGAGGTCGTGATCGCTGGTGGCGCAGTCTGGCTGCGCGGGACCGTCAGCCACGAAGACCTGATCCCCGAAGCGGTCGCCACCGCCGAGGCGATCGCGCCATACCTCTACGTCTACAGCCGCCTGCGCGTGCGCCGCTCCCTGGTCAACGCCTGAACTCCCGGCCCACCCGTTCCGCTACCCGGCTCAATCTGCCGCGCTCGCGCGCCCGACTTCACCGTTAGCTTGCCCGGAGGGTGGCGGCTCGCCCCGCTTCTGGCTGGCGCGGGCGGATTCGATCTGGTAGGCGATCAGCAGGATGAACAGCGCGACGAAAATCGCGGTCAGATCGAAGTTGATGTTGCTCGACAGCAGATCGGCGGCGGCGTCTGCCGCAGAGCGGAAGATCAGCGCGACGACCACATTCTGCACGATCTTGCCGGTGATCATCGGGATGATCATCTTGGTCCAGGGATAGCGGATCAGCGAAAGCGGCACGATGATCGTCATGTCCGGGATCGGAGTGGCCGACGCCAGCCAGACGAACAGCGGAATCAGACGCGGGCGGCGCTCGATACTGCGCTTCATCCAGCGAAAGAGCGCGCTCTCCGACAGGTGGTCGATATGCGAGGCCAGGCTGTGCGCCACGGCGTAGGACGCCGTCTCACCGATTCCACCTCCCAGCCCGGTCGCCGCGCCGATGGCGGCCACTTCCCACAGGGTGTCGGCGTAGATCACCAGCGTGAACATCGGCAGGTTGTAGGGGACGATGATGACCAGCGTCATATTCGAGAGCAGCGCCAGAATGAACATGCCGACCTTGCCATAGCTGGCGAGCCTGTCCATCAGGCGCATCACTGCGCCGGAGACGCCATCGAAGACATCAAGCTGGTTGAGCAGCGCCATCCCGCCGAGCACGACGACGGAGATAACCAGGTATTTGACCGCGATACGGTTGGCGAGCAGTCGTCTCAACAATAGCGTGCCTTCCAGTCCGTATCGCGGATAAGGCGGCGTGTCCACCAGCGAAAAGAGCGGTAGAGAACGGTGTAGAGCGGCCGGCCTGCGACGAAGCGCGGCGCAGGGATCGGCGCGGCCTGGGCGAGGTCGCGGGCAATCAGCGCCTGAAGCTGGCTGATCAGAGCGGGGTTGCTGGAAAAGACGTTCAGTTCTTTCTGGGTCAGCCCCTCCAACTCGATCATATTCAACGATCCGAACGATGTCCACTGGTCATCGACCACGATCAGCTTGGCGTGGGTCATCCCGCTGCCGCCGCGAAAGCCCCAGACCGTCACGTTCGGATGATCGAGCCGCCGCCGCAGCACACGCACCCAGCGGCGGTACAGCAGCTTGTTGCTGTAAGCGGGCAGGATCAGCGTCACGCATACGCCGCGCTCGGCGGCGGCACGGAGCGCCCGCTCGATGTGATCGCCGAGCAGATATGGTGACTCGATCACGATCGTGCGCTGCGCTCGCCCGATCATGCGCAGAATCTCCTCGAAGATGCTGTAGCGCCCGGCGCACTGGTTGAGCACAAAGTCCTCGCCAGGGCAGGGCGTCGCCAGCGGCGCAGTCTGGCCGTTCCAGGTGGTGTGGAAATCGTGCGCCAGTGTCGCGGCCAGCGGCCCCTCGATCTTGACCATGAAATCGTGCCAGCCGTAGTTGTGGTCCGAGATGTTGATCCCGCCGGTAAAGGCGATCCGGTCGTCCAGCACGACCATTTTCTTGTGGTCGCGGTATAGCAGAAAGCGACCCAGCACGCCGGGCGGCGCGGTGCGCTTCACGCCAACGCCCTGCGCGCGCAGCCGGTCGAATAGCGCATGAGTGCGCGCCCGCTCGGCGGCGACCTCGCCCCGGCGGTGGAGCAGCACCGGCCACACGTCGCTGAGAATCACGTCGCTGTAGGCGTCCACCATCAGGCGCACATCCGCACCGCGCGCGGCCTGCTGCGCCAGCAGATCGGCGAATGCCTGGCCGGTCGCGTCGCCCTCGAAGGTCATGAACTGAGCGTAAAGGCGCGCGTGATCGCCTTGCAGCGTGCGCGCCAGCTCGTCCATGAACGCGCCCGCCCCGGCAAGCAGCGTGAAGCGGTTGGTCACCAGCAATATCCTTGTCGGTGCGGGACGCTCGGCGCTGCATGACGCGCCAGCGTCGTCTGTAATTGCCGAGAGAAGCTGCTGCGCTAGGGGCTGCGCCAGCGATAGATCGTGTAGATCGCCTCGCCGTTCTTGACGCCCTGCCACTCGGCGACAAGCTGCTCCGCGACGAACACCTGCCAGGCATCCCAGTCGGCGGGCGTGTAGAGCGTGTTGTCCGCGCGCTCGAAATGTGCGCCGAAATCGTAGACCAGCAGCCGATCCGACCCGACGCGCCACGCGGCGGCGATGGCTTCCGGGCTGCCGTCGCCGATCGTGCGCCGCGCCGTGTACCAGCCGTCCATCAGCGAATCGGGCACGCACACGACGCGCTCGCCCGCGCAGTACAGGCTGCGCGGCTCCCATAGGAAGCGCACGCGGGTCCCGTCCGGCAGCGCGCTGACCTGGCGCATAGCCTCGGCGTGCCAGCCGAGCGCGTGGTCCAGGTACGCGTCGCGGTACCCGTCCGCGCCGGAATAGTAGCGATCCAGCCCGCTGCGCAGCGCCTCGCGGGCCGCGCTCAGGGCGCCGAGCGCGAGCGTCAGAGTCAGCATGGCGCGCAGGACGAAGCCGAGGTTAAGCGGCTTGTCCGGCAGGCGGCCCAGACCTTCCAGCGCCAGCGCGCCGATCAGCGCCAGCGGCGGAAAGACGTACAGGATCAGCCGCGTCTGCCGGTTGCCATACGATCCGATCGCTGACGAGACGATCCACGCCGCCACGATCACGCCCGCCACCACCAGCGCACGCCGGATTGCCCCGCGCTCCAGCGCGGTCAGCCGCCGCCAGACCAACAGGACCAGCGGCGTCAGGATCAGGAACCAGGGGCCGGTATCCACGCCGTAGCTGCCCTGGTCCTCGGCGCCAAAGATCGTCGCCACCAGCGGCATGACCGGGATCTGCCACGCGTCCGACGAGTAGGCCAGGCCGGAGCGCGGCTGCGCGTACCAGCTCTGGCGGATGGTATTCATCTCGCCGCCGTCGAAAAAGAACGGGTAGACCGGGTTAGCGTACCAGAGCGCGTTGCGCGCCAGCCAGGGCAGCGCCAGCAGCGCCGCCATCGCGCCGTAGATTGCGGCGTGC
>JADLHR010000210.1 GCA_020848665.1 Anaerolineae bacterium | reverse complement strand
GTCGAGCGCGGCGGTCGAAGCTGCAATCAAGCTCGATCACCTGGGACTGGACCGTGTCGAAGCGAACGAGGGCGCGCTGGCGTTCGGCAGTATGCTCTCGCTGGAACAGGTGCGCCAGGCGTGCCTGGAACGGGCGGCCGGGTCGCCTGCGCTGCGCGCGCTGGCCGAGACGCTGCGCGCCGATCAGCCCGAAACGCTGCGCCACACCATGACGCTCGGCGATCTGCTGGTCGAGCGCGATCCGCAGTCGCTGACGCTGGCGCTGCTGCTGGCCCTCAGCGCGACGATCCGCCGGGTGGACCGCGCGATGCACCTGACGGCGTCGGCGTGGCTGTCGGCGGACGAGGACCTCGCGCGCAGCCTGGTCGCCGATGTCAGCGTGCCGGTGGGTGCAGTCCAGGCGGGCGTCGGTATCGAGAAGGTAGCGCGCACGCCCGCCGACGCGCCGATTGTCGCGGCGATCGCGTATGTCGAGCTAGGCGAGGATGACCGCCCGGCCTATTCGGCGCTGGCGCTGGTTGGCGTGGCGAATCACGCGGTGCGCCAACCGGAAGTCGAGCGCGCGCTGGAAGACACCGGCGAGATCGAGCGGGCGCTCGACGCGCTGGCGGTCGATCCGGGCGGCGATCACTGGGGCAGCGCCGAGTACCGCGCCGAGATGGCTCGCATCACGGCGCGCCGCGCGCTGGCGGCGGCGATCGCCCAGGCAAGCGTCGAGTGAGACTGAGCCGGCGAGCTGCGCGCCGCGCGCAATACAGGAGACACCTAAAGCATGAAAGTCCCGCTGTCCTGGTTGAAAGACTATGTGGACATTACGCTTCCGGTTGAGGCTCTGGCTGAGCGGCTGACCGTCGCCGGGCTGGAAGTGACCGGCATCGAGTACATTGGCATCCCGCAGGGCGAGCCGCTGCCCGGGCTGGCGCTGCCGCCCTCGGATCATCTCGTCTGGGACCGCGACAAGATCGTGCTCGGCGCGATCCGCGAGGTGAAATCACATCCCAACGCCGACCGGCTGGTGCTGGCGATGGTCGATTATGGCGGCGCGGCGCTGGAACAGTGCGTCACCGGCGCGCCGAACCTGTTCGAGTACAAAGACAAGGGGCCGCTCGACCCGCCGCTGCTCGCGCCCTTCGCTCACGAAGGCGCCGAGGTGATTGACGGGCACGGCGAAGGCGGCGCGCGCATGATCCTCAAGGAACGCGCCCTGCGCGGCATCCCGAATCGCAGCATGGTCATGTCGGAAAAAGAGCTGGGCCTGTCCGACGACCACGAAGGGATTTTGCTGCTCGAAGATGAGTCGCTGCGGCGGTTCGCGCCGGGCACGCCGCTTCAGGATGTGCTGGGCGACGCCGTGCTGGAAATCGACATGCTGCCGAACATCGCGCGCGCCTACAACATCGTTGGCGTGGCGCGCGAGGTTGCCGCGCTGACCGGCGCGCCGCTGCGTTATCCGCCGTTCGCCGGCGTGATGGATGGCCCGCCGATCGAGGGCCAAGTGCGGATCGAGATCTGCGAGCCAGAGCTGAACCCGCGCTTCACGCTGGCGCTGATCCGCGACGTGGCGATCAACCGCTCGCCGCAGTGGATGCAGCGGCGGCTCAGGCTGGCCGGGATGCGCCCGATCAACAACATCGTGGACGCGACGAATTATGTCATGCTGGAGCTAGGCGAGCCGCTGCACGCCTTTGACTACGACGTGTTGGTCGAGCGCGCGGGGGGACAAGCTCCAACGATCATCACGCGCCTGCCGGAGCCGGGTGAGCGCCTGAAGACGCTCGACGGCGCAGAGCACGCGCTCGACGAGTACAACATCCTGGTCGCGGATACGGCAGGCGCGCTGAGCATCGGCGGCGTCATGGGCGGCCTGGAGAGCGAGGTCCGTGACGGTTCCGAAGACGTGCTGGACGCGACCGGCATCCTGCTGGACGAGGGCGGCGAGCGCGAGGGGCTGCCGCACGGCAAAGCGTCCGCACGCGGCCCGGTGACGCGCAACGTGCTGCTCGAAGCGGCGGCGTGGAACTTCATTAACATCCGCCGCACGATGCAGAGCCAGAAGATGAACTCTGAGGCCGGGCTGCGCTTCAGCCGGGGCGTGCACCCGGCGATGGCCGAGCGCGGCCTGCGGCGCTGCATCGAGCTGATGCGCCAGATCAGCG
Organism: Anaerolineae bacterium; assembly: GCA_020848665.1. Taxonomy (GTDB): domain Bacteria; phylum Chloroflexota; class Anaerolineae; order Aggregatilineales; family Aggregatilineaceae; genus DYGX01. Next base: position 1,144 of record JADLHR010000210.1, on the reverse strand, counting down.
GCGGCGTGGTGGCGCAGGGAATCATCGACGCCTACCCACTGCCCGCGCCGGTGATTACGGTTGACCTGCCGCTAAGCGAGGTCACGCGCCTGTTAGGATTCACCATCCCGGCCGACGAGATCGTGCGCATTTTGCGCGCGCTGGAGTTCGCGGTCGAGCAGCGCGGCGATACGCTGATTGTCACCGTGCCCGATCACCGGCTGGACATCGGCGCTGGCCTGACCGGGCGCGCCGACCTGATCGAGGAGATCGCGCGCATTTACGGCTACGACCGCCTGCCGCTGACCATCGTGCAGGACGCGCTCCCGCCGCAGTGGGCGAATATCCCGCTGGAGCGCGAGGAGCAGGCGCGCGACGTGCTGGCGAAAGCGGGTCTGCGCGAGATCGTGACCTACCGGCTGACAACGCCGGAGCAGGAGGCGTTGCTGACTCCGTCCGGCCAGCCGTCAAGCTGGCCGCAGGCGCCGTATATCACTCTGTCGAACCCAATCGCCGCCGACAAAGCGGCCATGCGTCACACCCTGCTGGCGGGAATGCTGGCTGTCGCCGCCTCGAACGCGCGCCACACCGAGCGCCAGCGCCTGTTTGAGATTGGGCGCGTCTATCTGCCGATCGTCGGGCAGACATTGCCGGACGAGCCGACACACATCGGCCTGCTGATGATGGGGCCGCGCGATCTATCGAACTGGCAGGGCGACGTGCGGCGTGGGACGGTTGACTTCTTTGACCTGAAAGGCATTGTCGAGGCGCTGGTCCGGGACCTGCGTATCAGCGGGCGCGTGAGCTATCGCCCGGTCGAGCACAGCACGTTTCACCCAGGCCGCGTCGCGGAGCTGGTGATCGACCGGCGCGCAGCCGGTGTGCTGGGCGAGGTGCACCCGCTGGTGCGCCAGGCGTTCGGGCTGGGGCTGGACCTCGACCGCCCGGTGCTGGCGGCGGAGCTGAACCTTGACGCGCTGATCGCGGGCATTCCGATGCTGCGCAACGTCGCGCCGGTCCCGACGCAGCCGGCCGTCTACCAGGATATCGCGCTGGTCGTCAAGCGCGACGTGGCGGCGGCAGACCTCGAAGCCGTGATCCGCGAGGCGGGCGGCGATCTGCTCGAAGACGTGCGCCTGTTCGACGTGTACGAGGGCGATCCGAT
>JADLHR010000209.1 GCA_020848665.1 Anaerolineae bacterium | reverse complement strand
GGGCTGTGGCTGAGCGGGCTGGTCCCGGCGGGGATCGCGGCGCGGGTCTCGAACACGCTGGACGAGTTCGTCGGGTTTGGCGACGTGCGCGGTGTGTTTATCACCAACGAGAACTTCTCGACGGTGGAGCGGCTGGCGCATTGGCAGGCGGCGCTCAACATGGCGAGCGCGCATCCGCTGATCGGGGTCGGGCTGGGCCATTACGAGACGGCTTACTCCGGCTACGCGCTGGCGCGCTGGCCGCACGCCCTCGGTCACGCGCACAATGACTACCTTAACTTGCTGGCAGAAACCGGTATAATAGGGCTGGCCGCTGCCCTGACAGGGTGGGCGCTGATTGTTGTTTGGACGATCCGCGCGCTTAAGGCTCGCTCTTTCGTTTTGCATGGGCTGGCGCTCGGCTTGCTGGGCGCTTGGACGCATTTCGCGGTGCACAGCGTCGTCGATAAGCTCACGGTGAACAATCTCTTTCTGCATCTCGGCGTGATGTTAGGGCTGTTGGCATTCGCTGACCGGTCTCGACGCGCCGCAGAGGACGTTGCTGATGATGTCATCGGACCACACTGAACCGGTCACGAAGCCGCTGGCGGCGCGGTATGGGCAGCCCGCTCGCCTTCTCGACAGCCTGATTACCCGCACCAGCCTGCGCTTTGGAGCGAAGGCGAAGGAAGTCGAACGCTTCATCAAGTTTGCGATCGTCGGCATCGTCGGCGCGGTGGTAGACTTCGGCACGCTGAACCTGCTCCAGACGACGATCCTGCGCCCCGAAGCGCCGCACCTGGATACCAAAGTCGCGCTGGCGACGGGTATCGCGTTCACCGCCGCGGTGACCAGCAATTTTATCTGGAACCGCTACTGGACCTATCCCGATTCGCGCTCGCGCCGCATCCATCACCAGTTGGCCCTGTTCTTTATCGTCAATACGATCGGCGTGGTCTTCCGGCTGTGGTTTGTCCACGCGCTCTACGATCCAATGGGTCGTGCGGGAGTGGACACGCTGCGCGCGATTGGGCTGCTGGACAATGGGCTGTCGGCGGCGGCGCAAAGCCAGCTTGGCACCAATATCGCGCAGTTCTTCGCAGTATGGATCGTCATGCTGTGGAATTTCTTCATCAATCGCTACTGGACCTACAACGACGTGGAGTAGGGACGATGCCCGCGCGGATTCTGATCGTGGATGACGACCCATTGATGTGCAACCTCCTGACGCTCACGCTGCACCGCGAGGGCTATGAGACGGAAGCAGTCTACAGCGGGCAGGACGCGCTCGATTACCTGTCCGGCAGCGGCGTTGACCTGATTCTGCTCGACATCATGATGGCCGATTTCAACGGTTTCCAGGTGCTGCGCGCGCTTCGGGCCGACCCCTCAACCGCCGTCATCCCGGTAATTTTGCTCACGGCACGGGTGGACTCGATCAGCCAGAAGACCGGCATGGACGCCGGGGCGGTGGATTATCTCACCAAGCCGATCACCCCTGATGTGCTGGTATCGCGGGTGCGCGATGCTCTGTCGGCTGGGTCCTGAGCGGGTTATCTATGCCGGCGATCGGCATTGACACTACAGCGGCATACGAGCAGAGCGCGGGGATTGGGCGCTATGTGCGCGAGTTGATCCGGGCGCTGGCCGCTGAAGACTCGATTACCCCTTATCGCCTGTTTGTCGCCGGGACGACGCGCGACCGGCTGCCCTCGCTGCCTGGCCCGAACTTCGCGTGGCGCCCCACACGCATCACACCGCTGTGGTTCGCCCGGCTGTGGCACCGGCTTCAACTCCCGCTGCCGGTCGAGGTCTTCACCGGGCGCGTGCGGCTGTTCCATGCGACCGATTTTACGCTGCCACCAGTTCTGCCCGGCACGCCGACCCTGCTGACCGTCCATGATCTGTCGTTCGTTCGCGCGCCTGAAACGGCAACGCCGGTCCTCAAGGTTTATCTCGACCGCGTGGTGCCGCGCTCGGTTGCGCGCGCGACGCACGTTCTGGCGGACTCGCAGGCGACGAAAGACGATCTGATCGCGCTGTACGGCACGTCTCCGGACAAAATCACTGTGCTGCTGAGCGGCGTCAGCGCGCATTTCCGGCCGGTCGAAGACCCGGCGGCTCGGCGGGAGGTACGCGCGCGATATGGTATCCCGCCGCAGCCGTACATTTTCTCAGTCGGCACCGTCCAGCCGCGTAAGAACTACGCCCGGCTGATGGAAGCCCTCGCCAGGCTCGGAGCGGATGCGGCGGGCGTTCACCTGGTGATTGCGGGCGGGCGCGGCTGGCTCGACAGCCCGATTTACGGCGCGGTCAAATCGCTGGGGCTGGAAAGCCGCGTTCATTTTACCGGCTTCGTGGAAGATGCCGATCTGCCCACGTTGTACAGTGACGCGCTGTGTCTGGCGTATCCCTCGCTCTACGAGGGGTTTGGCTTCCCGGTGCTGGAGGCGTTCGCTTGCGGAACGCCGGTGGTGTCGTCTACACTCTCCTCGATACCCGAAGTAGCCGGGGACGCGGCGCTGCTGGTCGATCCGTACGATGTGGATGCGCTGGCAGCGGCGCTGCGGCGGCTGCTGAGCGAGCCGAGGCTGCGAGCCGATCTGATTGCGCGCGGCGTGCGGCAGGCTTCGCAGTTCACCTGGGCGCGGACGGCGCACCATTTGCGCGAGATTTATCGTCAGCTTGCGCCCGGTGTCTGAGCGGGGCCGAAAGAAGGGAAACGATGAGTACGCCGGCGAGCGGGCCGAAACCGGAGCGCCCAGGATTCATTTTCGACACACGCGGCGACTGGCACGCCACCAAGATTGGCGACGCGCTGTACAGTTCGCGCGGCGAATACATCGGCTTTGTCGAGGGGCAGGATGTCTATAAGCGCGATGGCGAATGGGTGGGCCGTCTCAGCCGGGATGGGCGTATCCTGCGCAAGCGCGCCGAGCGGCGGCGCGGCTTCCACCCGAATCCGCCGCCCACGCCGCCCAAACCGGGCCGCTTGCCGCCGCGTGCGCCGCTGCCGCCGATGATGGCCGAGCTGGAATACAGCACGATCGATGTGCTGGACGAGGAGCCGGACACCTTCCGCCGCATCTCCGACTTGCGACCAGATATGGAGTGACGATGGGCGCAGACCAGTTTGAGGCGAAGCGGGTCGCCGAGTCTCGCGTGGTGCTCAGCACCATGATGAATCCGGAGCATGCCAACGCGCTCGGCCATGTGCACGGCGGCGAGATCATGAAGCTGGCCGACGAAGCCGCCGGGCTGGCCGCCATGCGACACGCGCGCGCGGCGGCGGTTACGGTCGCAATTGACTCGATGACGTTCGACGAGCCGATCTATGTCGGTAACATGGTGACGCTGATCGCCGAGCTGACGTACACAGGCCGCACATCGATGGAAATCCGGGTCGCCGTATCTGCCGAAGACCCGCTGACCGGCTCGCGGGTGCACACCAACCTGGCGTATTTTGTGTTCGTTGCGATTGACCCGCAAGGCAAGCCGCAGCCAGTCCCGCCGTTAGCGATCGAGACGCCGCAGGAGCAGCTTCGCTTCCAACAGGCGCAGGAGCGCCAGGTCGAGCGGATCCGGCGACACGAGCGCGAGCAGGCGCTCCGCGATCAGGAGCTGCCCGGCGGCGATGGCGCGTAAGACAGGTCCATGCCTAATTCTCTGACCGACCACGATCCGTCCGGCGTACCATCGCGCCTGCTGGAGATGCTCAGCGCAACCGGCGCGGGGCGGATTCTGCGCGAGCCAGCGCCAGACCTTGGGCTGGCGGAGCAGGTCCCATTTCCATTTTTCGGGATCGTCGGCCAGATCGAGATGCGGACGGCGCTGCTGCTGTCGATTATCAATCCGGCGGTCGGCGGCGTGCTGCTGATCGGGCCGCGCGGCACGGGTAAGACGACCTGCGTTCGCAGCCTGACCGACCTGCTGCCCTATGTCGAAACCAGCACCTGCCCGGAAGGCTGCCTGCCGACCGATCTTGACGCCGAGGGTGAGCCGGACGTGTGCGCGGATTGCCGCGCAAGGCTGGCTCGGGGCGAGGCGATCACTGCCCTGGACGCGGTGAAGCTGGTCGAGCTGCCGCTCAACGCGCGGCTGGAAGACGTGGTTGGCGGCGTGAATGAGCGGATCGCCATCCAGCAGGGGCGGGTGCGGCTGGAGCGCGGTATCCTGGCGCGAGCGGACCAGAACCTGCTGTACATCGACGAGGTCAACCTGCTCGACGATGTGATCGTGGACGCGATCCTCGACGCGGCGGCGCAGGGCAGCTACACCGTGCGGCGCGGCGCGATGGCCGGGACCTACCGTGCGCGCTTCGTGCTGATCGGCTCGATGAATCCGGAGGAGGGGCGATTGCGCCCGCAGATCATGGATCGCTTCGGGCTGCGCGTGCCGGTGCAGGGGTTGGTCGACCGGGCGGAGCGGTATGAAGTCTACCGGCGCGCGCGCCGCTACCGGCAGCACCGGCGGCGTTTCGTAACCGAGTGGGCGGATGTGACCGCCGCAGCCCGCGAAGAGATCGCGCTGGC